>JBPOHH010000275.1:0-2778 GCA_052035765.1 Bacteroidota bacterium | reverse complement strand
TGCCAAAAACCTTGGGAATATTGGACTCATGTATTGGAATTTATTAGATTTTCATCATGCAATAGACTATTATACCAAATCACTTGCTCTCCATGAAGAAGTGGGAAATACTCAAGGAATCGCCGTCACACTCGGGAATCTTGGCAATGTTTACTTTAATCTTGTGGACTATCCCACCTCGCTTCACTATTTACTTAAGGCACTTGAACTCTTTGAATCTATTGGCGATAGACAGGGCACAGCAGTGAATCTCGGGAATATCGGTAATATTTACAATGATATGTCCGACTATCCGAGAGCACTTGAATATTTAGAACGTGCACGGGTAATTAATCAGGAGCTTGGCGCTATATCGGGTGAGGCAATTGCCCTCGGGAATATCGGTGGGATTTATGCAAACGCTGAATTTCACGGATATAATCCCCCTAAAGCAGAGACACACTTACTCGAAGCGATCGCAATGTGCGAGAGTATCGGGAATAAACGAGAACAGTTTGGATTTTATCTCTATCTCGCCGAATTATACGCTGGACTACACCGGTGGCAGGAAGCTTTTGAGTGCCACTCGCGGTATCACCTACTCGAGAAAGAAGTCCATAGCGAGGAAGCCACCAAGCAAACGCAACGCTATGCAATTGAACGGGATGTAGCAGTCATGCAGCGCGAGCAGGAAGTGCTGCACCTCAAGCATGCCGAGCTCGCTACTATCAATGCCAAGCTCGAAGAGTCCAACCAACAGCTCACACAAGTCAATTATGAAAAAAATGAATTTCTCGGAATTGCAGCACATGACCTGAAAAATCCGCTTAGCGTCATTACCATGATCGCAACGATCCTTCAGGATGAGTCCGATACTCTTACTCCGCAAGAAATTAAAGATCTTGCAGACGATATACGCACATCCTCCAAGCAGATGTTTGACCTCATCGTCAATGTGCTCGATGTCAATAAAATCGAAAGCGGTACCGTGCTCCCCGCCGGTGAAATTCTATCGGTACGGCAATGCGTGCAGATTATAGCCGAACGCTTCGAACCTCAGTCGTACAACAAAGCAATCTCTCTCCAGTGGAATGCCGACGATATTGATATCGAAGCCAATCAGTCCATCGTGTTGCAAGTACTTGACAACCTCGTCTCCAATGCCATTAAATTTTCTCCGACCGGCACTCTTATCACCCTCAATGCCCATTCGGAAGGCAAGAATACCGTTCGCTTCAGCGTTCAAGACCAGGGTCCGGGTCTCACCGAAGAAGACATGCTGAGTTTATTTGGAAAGTTTAAGCGGCTGTCGGCAAAGCCGACGGGCGGTGAACACTCCACAGGGCTCGGACTCTCGATCGTCAAGCGACTCGTCGAGATGATGAATGGTCGTATTTGGGTTGAAAGCGAACCCGGGAAAGGCGCGACATTTTTTGTAGAATTACCTGCACGGCAAGAGTAACTGACAATACTACTCTTCCATCCTACCGTCACCATTACCCTCAAAAAAAAAGCGCCCAATGACTAGTCATCGGGCGCGGAAGTAGTGCAGTTATTTCGATCGTTTTTTCACCCATGAGTCAATGTCATATATTGTTTCATTGGCTAAATGCGAGGGAGTTTTGTATTCTTGCGGGCGACTTTTGCCGGTACCGGCGACATACAGATGATTCAGTGCCGGATAGCTTTTATACTCTCGGTCATCGGTAGGCGGGAGGAATTTTTTCCAAAGTTTGAAGTCTTCCATCGTCACCTGATAATCCCGCTCACCCTGCAGGATGAGCATCGGTTTTTTGAGCTTTGAGGCAAAGGCGGCAGGATTGTAATTCTGCAAGTCAAGCCAATACGGAGCAGGTACTTGGAGCGGCAGCGAGTCGGGAGGAGTCCGAATCGACAAGGTCGGTGATTTCACTGCCTGACGTTGCCTACGGATCTGGTCTATGATTTTCTTCCGCTCCTCATTCTGCACACCGTCCAAGCCAAAGACATACTCTACCTGTTCAAGCATTAAGTCCTCAAGAGGACGTGCATTCCCCGATAAAACAATCATCCCGGCTATGCTTGAGTCCCGCTTGAGAATCCGCGGAGCAAGCATACCGCCCAAGCTATGACCAAGCACGAAGATATGATCATGCTCAATGTCTTTGTTCTTTTGCAGCACTTTTACCGCCTCAAGCGCATCGTCAATGACCTCGAATTGCGGGGTGAGCACTGGACGCTCTTTGCCGATTTTTTTGTAATGATGCTTCGTTCGCTTGTCATAGCGCAATACTGCAACTCCTTGAGAAGCAAGTCCCCACGCCAGATCTTTAAATGGTTTGTTTGAAAAAATAGTCTCGTCCTTGTCCATAGGACCCGAACCATGCACAAGAATTACTGCCGGATATTTTCCTGGTGCTGTCGGCAAAGTTACCGAGCCGGGCAGTGCCCACTCACCGCTGCCGATTGTAACGCTGTATTCACGGACATGCTCACCATCGACATAGTCAGGAAATTGATAGCTCTTCTGTATCGGCGCAGGAGTCTTTTCAATCAACATCCGAACGATTAGATTCGCATCGGAGTAAATAAACTTAAAATCCCACTTCCCTTTCTGGCACAATAGTGTCGTGACAATCGTGAAAAGCGTGTCCTCGTAGAATTCATTTTTGACCTCCATCGGCTTGATCACATCACCCGATTCTTTGAGATATAATTTCCAGAACCGTTGCAACGTATCTGCTGAAAAATCAGCCCCGAGAGATTGGTCGTAATAGACGGCAGCAGCCTTGAAATCTTCACGAATTAACGCATCCATAC
>JBPOHH010000046.1:0-4335 GCA_052035765.1 Bacteroidota bacterium | reverse complement strand
ATAGTATTCAATGAGGTAGAGAATCGCAGCGCATGTGATGCGGGATTCGGATAGAGTTTGATATCCGTCGCAATGACCATTGCATCGACACTGCTTGGCGCTAGCTTTTCGACGATCATTTCGACTTTTTCGAGGGGATTGTCGCTCGCGTCACGTGGCGACCGAACGATCGTATCAACGACCTTCATCCCGCTAACGACCTGTCCGTACACCGAATACTGACCATTGAGATGGGTAGCCGAAGCAACGCAAATAAAGAATTGTGATGTGGCGCTATTTATATCGGGAAGGCGGGCTGCGGAAAGGATCCCGCGGACATGCGACTTGGTGGAAAATTCAGCGGGCACCGTCGTCTGCGAAGGGTCACTAACACCCCATGAACTTTTGGGTTTATTGTCGTCCTTAGAATTAATACCACCGCCCTGAATCATAAAACCGGGGATGACACGATGGAAGGCAGTACCGTCATAAAACCCAATCGCGACTAAACTGTCGAAGTTCTTACAATGCTTGGGAGCAATATCGGGGAAGAGTTCTATCTCTATATCTCCTATCGGCTTACCGCCGCGAGTCATGGTGAGTTTATAATGTGGGTTTTCACCCGTGACTTGGAGGATTTCCTGAGCGGAAGCACTACTGAATGTGAGAAGGAGAGCAGCACAAGCAAGAAGTAGATATTTTTTCATGTGTAATTCTAAAATGGATAAACAGTTAATTCAACAATAAAATTACAAATAAATTGCAATTAGAGCGTTCTTTCATCATCGAATTTACCGCGCAATCACCACACAATACACCCGTTCGCCATAACGCACATAATACACACCTCGTGCAAATTCCCGCACACTGATCCGCGTTCCATTCTCCACTTCCCCGCGCCATACTTCCTGTCCAAGTAGTGACGTAATCCGCACGAAACCCGAATATCCATTCACCACGAGTTCATCCGTCGCAGGATTCGGGGAAATGATGCTTGTCGGGATAGTCACTTCTTCCGCCACACCGGTCGTGGTGATGGTGAGCGCAAGAGTAATTGTACTGTCACAACCATTCATATTTCGAAGGAGTTGCGTATAGACACCTGACTTTATATACGTCACACCATTGAGCGTGAATGAATCGACTGCTGTTATATTCATCGTCTCCGATGTCGTTGAATGAACGTTCATTCGCACTGAATCACTTCCCGAACATCCATTCCCATCCGTGTACTCATACCGCACCGTAAAGCTGCCTTCGCCCGTGATTGACGGGTCGAATTGTCCATTTTTGACGCCTATTCCTGAGTAAATCCCACCACTTGGCGTACCTCCCGAAAGCGCCACGGGTGGAGTGTTTATGCAGTAGTTTTTCGCGGGAACGGTGAGCGTGACGATCGGCATCGGAACGACGCTCAGGGTGGTAGAATCGACACTTGCACATCCATTCGAATCGGCGTAGAAATATGTGAGTGTATGCGTTCCGAGTCCGGCAACTGTGGGATTAAATAGTCCATTTTCCACACCTTTTCCGCTATAGATGCCACCGCTTGGCGAGCCGCCCGTGAGAGGAATTGCGGAGGATTGTATGCAGAGTTTAGTCGTTGATTCTTTGAAGGTTACAGTCGGCAAAGGAACGACCTTCAGGACGAGTGAATCTGATGCAGTGCATCCATTACTATTGGTATAAGAGTAGAGAATTGTTGCCTCGCCTGCGCCTGCGAGCGCAGGAATGAACAGTCCATTTTGCACACCTTTGCCGGTATAGTTACCGCCAACCGGCGAACCTCCCGTAAGCAGAATCGGCGCGGCCGACACGCAGATTGTGCGCGGAATCAATGGTTTGAAACTCACCTCAGGAAGCGGATTGACAGTCACCGGCAATGATGAGCTTGCGCCGTAACCGAACGTGTTTGAACCTCTTACCGAGATATTTCCCGATGTCGAAGCGAAGGATACGACGATAGAATTGGTCGTACTTGCGCCGGATGCGCCCGGCGGTAATGTCCATTCGTAGGATGTGGCATTGGCAATTGTCGGTACGGAGTAGGTGACACCGCGCTGTCCTGCGCAGACCGCTGCCGAACCGCTGATAGCGCCCGCAGATGCCGGCAAGGCCACACCGAACGCTGTTTCGTAGGTGTTGGCATATTGATATCGTCCGCCGCAACTTGCGAGTGCATCCCAATTGACAGACCAGGTCATCATGCCGCCGAGCGCGGGATAACCGGTTGGTTTTTTGAGTACATACGCACCCGGTCGTGCGCCCTTGCCGAGCAAATACTGCACCGCTCGGATGACCGTAAGCGAGTCGGTGTAGCCGCCTCCTGCTGCGCTTGTGCAGGCGGGGAGTCCGATGGCGATTTTGTTTTCGGGCAGCCCGCGGAATGTTCCGCCGGCTGTGGTAAAACCATCAATCACCGCCTCGGTCATTGCCACGATAAAATCTGCCGTGCCTTGCGTGTAAATTTTGCCGTCGATGCCATACATCGAGCCGCTGTTGTAGAGCTGCACCTGCAGCATGTCGAGCGAGTCGCGCAGTGCATCAATAATCGGCAGATAGCCGCCCCAAATACTCCCGAATGCCGACTGCCCGCCCTGCACATACGCCGTTTCAGGTGCCATCGTTAGGAGCATTTTTTTCGAAAATGTGGCGCGGTAATTCACCATGATTTGTTTGATGGCGGCGATGAGATTCACCTGAGAAGTATTGGTAGGCGCGGCAATGGTACCACCGCTTATGAGGATGGAATTGCCGTGTTCGATGTCGATATCCATCCCGTCAAAACCGTACGTCGTCAGAATCGATGTCATTGAATTGACGAAGGCATTTTTGGCAGTCGTGGTTGCGAGATCGATACTTGCCGTCGCACCACCAACGCTGATAACTACTTTCTTACCTTGGCTTTGCAGCGTTCGCATTTTTGCAATAAACGTACTCTGCGACACCACTTCCGGCGTAAAAAGCATCGTCATATCCGACGGCGATGTGGGCATGGCAAACGCCACTTCGATCACCGAATAACGTGTATCAATCGCATCAAGATGAATGTAAGGCACATTGTTGTCCGTCCAATTATGCCAATATCCGACAAGCGCCGGCGTGGAAATCTGCGCGTTGGAAAGGAGTGGTGAAAGCAGAAGAATTGTCAACAAGTACAAAAATTTTCTCACGGTATTTTCTCCGAAAGTGCAGAAGGTATTCTGTGGAGAAGGTGAGGAATTGTACCTCTCGATTTACTCTACAGAACGACGACATTTCCTGCAAAAATAAGAGTATTCCGCGAAAGCAGTCGGTAGAGATAGATCCCGCTCGGGAGATAGGTGCGAATCACCGCAGATGCATCGGTAAGACTCGCCGTGAATACCTGTTCACCAAGAACATTGTACATTTCGAGAATATCCGGCACCGGAGATGCATCCAGATTCAGAATTCGAATGCTGAATGAGCCGTCGGTCGTTGGATTCGGTACTAGCGCAATCGCCTTTGGGCTGATTCCTTCCTCCGCTACACCTGTTGTGGTGATGGTGAGCGCGAGTGTAATTGCACTATCACAACCATTTATATTTTGAAGGACTTGCGTGTAGCTTCCCGACTTCGTGTACGTCACACCATTGAGTGTGAATGAATCAACAGCTGATTTATTCATAGAAATTGAACTTGTTGAATGAACGTTCATTCGCGTCGAATCACTTCCCGAACATCCATTCCCATCCGTGTACTCATACCGTACTAGAAAGCTGCCCTCACCGGTGATTGACGGGTCGAATTGTCCGTTTTTCACACCTATTCCCGAATAGATTCCACCGCTTGGCGAGCCGCCGGAGAGCGTTACTGGTGGCGTATTGGTGCAGTAGTTTTTCTCGGGAACGGTGAGCGTGACGATCGGCATCGGAACGACGCTGAGGGTGGTAGAATCAGCGCTTGTACATCCATTGGAGTCAGCGTAGAAATACGTGAGTGTATGCGTTCCGAGTCCGGCAATTGTGGGATTAAATACTCCATTCTCCACACCTTTTCCACTATAAATGCCGCCGCTCGGCATTCCGCCCGTGAGAGGAATTGCGGAGGATTGTATGCAGAGTTTAGTTCTTGATTCATTGAAGGTTACGACCGGCAGTGGAACAACCTTCAGGATAACAGAATCGGAAGCAGTGCAGCCATTGGAAGTGGTATAGGTATAGGTAATTGTCCAGTTGCCGACACCTGCGATTTGTGGAGCAAATACTCCATTTTGGACACCTTTTCCAGTATAAATACCGCCTGTCGGAGTACCATCGGTGAGGAGAAGTGGTGCGGCGGATTGACAAATTGTTCGCGGGAAGGTAGGTGTAAAACTGACACTTGGCAGCGGAT
>JBPOHH010000161.1:0-11100 GCA_052035765.1 Bacteroidota bacterium | reverse complement strand
CTCACCTATCAGGAAATCGGCGAACATCTCGCGGCGTCCGGTATGATACACAAGCAGCTTCGGGCTATTATTCAAACGCGGAAAGTTGAGTTTAAAGAAACAAGTGCTCAGCGCTATCCCGATGATTTTTATACCGATGGAGGATATTACCACGAACCGGATGATATTATCCAAAAATCAGCACAAACGCACAACAGCAAACAGCTAACCGGACTCTGCGCCTGTGGCGGCGTGATCTCGGGCAGAGTCAAAGTGCTCGCTTCGGTGCTCGAAGCCGGTAAATTAGAAAAGGGTGATATCCTCGTTACCCGTCAGACAGACCCGGGTTGGGTAGTGGTCTTCCCACTCATCCGCGGACTGATTGTCGAGCGAGGCGGTATGCTCTCGCATGGCGCAATTGTGTCCCGTGAGTTCGGCATACCGGCACTTGTGGGCGTGGAAAATGCTTCGTCGCTTCTGAAGGATGGAGATATGATTATATTGGATGCTGGTAACGGCATAATTACAATTCAACAACAACAATGATCCAAACTCTCTCAGCATACATCCAGCAACGCTACAACCCTTTTTTATTTGGAGGGTTAGCCCTGTATCTTCTGCTTTTTAGTTATTTGCCGGATGTGCAGGCGGGCTCGCTGCTGATGTTTGTGCCGTATCTGATGGCGCTGCTCTTTATTTTCCGGTTGTATGACGATGTGATGCAGCATGAGCATGACGCGTCGAAGACTGAACGCATGACGACCAATCCTCATGCAAGAAAACTCCTTTTCCGCGCGGTGTTGATACTACTTGGTATCTTGCTTGTACTCATTGGGATACAGTCGCTAACGCTCACGGTACTGCTGTTGGTCTTTTTCTTGATTAATCACATTCTCTATCGCATCTGTATTAAAAGTAAGACACTTGCCGGGTATCTTCCGCTCCTGAAATACCCGTTTTTTGTGTTTCTTATCACGGCGAGCATGGGCGCCGAGACGAATGGCGTGGAATACTGGAGCATGGCATCAATATTCACGGCTTTTGTGGTGTTTGAGAAGTTGACCGATAGTACATTTGCCTTGCCGGTGCGCTTCTCGTATATCCTGCATATCCTTTCCTTCCTTGCGCTTGCGGGTTTGTCGTGGAGTCCGATGGCGGTCGGTGTGCTTGCGGCGGGAGCATTGCTCTCGACGGTCGGAAGATATTATCAATTAGGCAGTTCGGCGTATCTCTATTTGGTGTTGCTGATGGTGTGTAGGTTGATGATTGTGGTGGGTGGGTGGTGATGAGGGGGGTGGGTGGTGTAATTTTGTGGAGATGTCAGACCGCTCTTCTATCCCAGAGGTATAGAATTTTTGTAGCAATGATATTTCCAAACATGCAGGCCGTTCTTCCAGCGACTGCATAATTCTGAGTGTTGATAGAGGAGGATAATGTCGAGTTATCCAGCATAAGTACATCCGGTAAGCCTAGAAACCTATCGTCCCTTAAGTCCCTTATGTCCCTTCTTCCAAATACCCTCTCCACTATATGCTCTGCCTAATCACCGTGCTACAAACATTCGACCCCGATGGGGTCGTGTCGGCTTTGGCGTCTGCTCGTGCTACAAACATTCGACACCGATGGGGTCGTTTCTAATTGGATTTGCACCTTGCTACAAACATGCAATCACGCTGTGATTGAAGAAATCCTTACTTTTGTGGCAGAATAAGATTCATTATCTACTTCCATTCTAACTATTTCCATGTCATGTATCCCGCAGGAGCGCATTAAGGAATTGTCCAACCCCTCGCATTTTGCGTTCGAACCCGTGGCGTGCTATCAGTGCGGTAGCACCGATTGCCGGGAGTTTTTGATTGGCGAAGAAGACCTCACCGGCAAGGATGGACGCTTTCTTTATGTGCAGTGCGCTGCATGCTCGCTCGTGTATCAGAGTCCGCGGCTAACGATTGAGGCGATTAAGGAATTCTATGATGGTGAATATATTGCGCATCGCAAGAAAAAAGACTGGGGAATGCTCACTCCGCTCTACGAATGGGCGATGAACAAACATGACCGTGATAAAGATGCGTTAGTCAATAGATTTTATTCGCTTACCGCGCGAACGCGGGTGCTCGATGTGGGGTGCGCAGTGGGTACCTTCCTGCTGCATATCAAGAAGAAGTATGGGTGCGCGATTAGTGGGGTGGATTTTAAGGAAGGACTCAGCTATCCGGGATTTGAAACGATTGATTTTTATGAAGGACTCTTCTACGAACAGGATATTCCGCCTGCGTCGATGGATGTGGTTACGATGTGGCACTTTTTTGAACATGATTACGACCCGAATCGAACGCTGGAAATGGCGAAGTCGGTGCTCGCGCCCGGCGGGAAGCTTATCATCGAAGTTCCGCGGCTCGATTCGCTGACCTTTCGTCTCTATGGCAGGAAATGGCCGGGTGTGCAGGCGCCGCAACATACAGCGCTCTACGATAAAAAATCACTCCTTGCAATGCTCGAAAAGCATGGTTTTTCCGTCGAATCCTATCTTCCGTATGGCGCTTTTCCTCCGTATTTTTATATCTTTACGGGAATGTATTTTCGATTCATCGGCAAGGGTTTGAATCTTGACCGGATTATTTTTCCTTATTTTTTAGGGCAATTGCTGCTCACGCCAATCTTGATGTTTTCGAGAATACTTAATCTCTCCATGCAAACTGTCGTATGCGTTCCAAAGCCATAAATACTCTGCTCGTCATCCTCGGCTTTGCCATTATCATGGTGGTTGCGCCCGTTGCCCTTGCGTTGAGAATCGTGTCTTTCGGCTTGCTGACGAATTTCAACCGCAAACATCTCATTCCTTTTCTGGCGAATATAATATTGAAAATGTTCGGTATTCACCTCGAAAACACTGTTCACCTTCCACATTTCGAACAGCCGCACTTTTATACCTTCAATCACAGTTCATTTTTAGATGGATTTATCCTCATGAGTCTGCGTTTGACGGACGCGCGGATACTGCTGAGCGAGGTAACGCTGAAGTATATTCCGTTCACGATTGCTGCGCTGAGTATTGGGGTGTTGTATATTCCGACGAAGGAGAATAGGGCTCGTAGATTGAAATTTTTCATGGAATTAGAACAACGTATCAAGCGAGAGAAGTTCAGCATGGTAGGTTCGTCGGAGGGTGTGCATAAGCACTTCCACACGATAGCAGATTTCAATCGCGGCGTCTATCACACGGCTCTTCTCTGCGGAATGCCGATAGTCGCGCTCTTTATTTATACGCCGATTGAGTCGAATCCGCACAGTGATTTCCGTCCGATGAAGAAGGGGCTTGTGCGTATTGAACTTTTGAATATCATTCCAACAGCATCCTGGACATTAGAGAATCTCGACGCGCATATCGAGGATGTGCGCCGGCAGTATGTGGCGAGGTTTAATGAACTGCATGATGTGCAGACGACGTAGGAAATAATTATGCATCCCAAAACAAAACCCGGTACAGCGCAAGCGCTCTCGTTTTTGATCACGCCGATGATGTTTGGTGGTATGTCCTTGTGGTTATTTGGGTTCGGCACGATTTTCACGTACTGGTCAGCAACGCTTCTGCTGTCGCTTTTTTTCACGCAGACTTTTATTTTGCTGCATGAATGCGCGCATTTGCAGTTTTTTGTGTCGCGGCGCACGAATATTGTAGTTGGGAATTTGATGGGACTCTTATCGGGTATTCCGTTCGTCACCTGGCAGCAGATGCACAATCTGCATCACAAGTGGACGGGCTGGCGGGATCTTGACCCGACGACGGAGAAGACGGTTGAGCCATCGGAGTCGCCTCTGATGCGGTGGGTGGCCAATATCTGCTGGCTGCTCTTTATTCCGATATTTTATCTCGTGTATGTGGTGAGTAATTACTGGAATATTTTCAAGATACGACGGTTTGTTGCGCCGGGAGCATTGAGGTCGTCGGTGGTGTCGATTACGGTGTATGCGCTTTTTTATGTTCTTGCGTTTGCCTTGTTTACTCCGTTTATTCTCTACTACCTTCTTCCTGCGTTTGGGTTGAGTTGTGTGTGGAAGGAATTGATTATTCTCACGCAGCATTCGCATATTGAGATACCGGTGTCGGGTGGGAATCAGGTGCGGCCTCTTCCCTATTCCGAACAAATCCCGTACACGCGCAGTTTCCGGACTCATCGCTTCCTTGCGCGGTACTTTTTATTCAACTTCAATCTTCATCAGGCGCATCATGCATATCCAGGGTTGCCGGCGTATTGGCTGGACATGGTAGAGGTAGAGGTCGAGGACGATACCATTCCCACGTATTCGGAATGGTTCCGGCAGGCGAAATCATTAAAGGGTGAGGATTATATTTTCCGCACGTCGAAGCATACGGGGAGGAAATTTTGATATTCACCTGCGCAGGTGAATCTACGGTAAGGTTAGCTCCGGGAAATTGTTATATCGTTAACAGATACGATATCAGCATCTTTCTCAACCGAGCATAAGCAATAGGAGTGATTGTGCCTTCGGAGCCGGTTCTCAGAAAGATATATGGAATTGCCAAGTGCGGTCCCTGCTTTGTTCATAACGTTGAGAGGTAACCGCGCGACCTCCGTTTCACAGATTCGACACAGCCGATACTTCAAATTCCATGCAGCAGCTCAGACTCATACTTCACAGCTCAGATTTATAATTCACATTTGTTTTTATTTTTTCGGAGGTTCTATGAACAAGCGCATCGTCGTCGTACTCTTGGGTTTAATTCTCACTCTTTATGCAGATATGCATGCTCAATACGGGAATGTATTGCAGGTTCTTGATCCCAAGCAAACATGGAGAACTGACCGTGGTTCAATCGATTCGGCTGTTCTCACCGTCAAGCCGGTCGGCGCATATTTTGAGTATGGATTATATCTCAATCTTTCTGCGCGGGGCACATCATTTACCAATGTAACCGATACACTTGAAATTGCGTTCTATTTTTCGCTTGATCAGAATGCGATGATGATTGATTCCTGGCTTTGGGTAGAAGACACGATTGTCAAGGCAATGCTCATCGACCGGGGTCAGGCGCAGCAGATATATGAAGGGATTGTAGCTCGCCGACGCGACCCTTCGATTTTGTATAAAAATTCAGCCACTTCTTATGAATTCCGAATTTTTCCTCTTGCGGGTAATTCGAGCCGACGGATAAAAATCTCATGGCTTCAGCCGGCAAATTGGTCTACAACGAATGTATCAGCCTGGCTTCCGACGAGCTTGTTGTCACTTTCGAAGTCATCTTTACCTTCGTTTCGGATTATCGCACTTTCCGACCCCAAGTGGGGAACTCCTACCATCCCGGTATTCAATGGCACCACTGCCCTGACATTCAAAGATGTGGATGATGCCACTTATGGCAAAGGCAAAGAAGTCACTATGAATAATTCATATTATTCATCCAATCTGAGTCTACAGTATCAGAGTCCGCTCACGAATGGCATCTATGTCCAAACCTATGAAGACTCGCCCAACGAAGGCTATTATCAGCTTGTGATGCTCACTAAGCAGGCAGTGGATTTGACGGCACCCAAAAAGACGCTCTTTATCGTTGATTTTGATGCTTCGCGAACGAACCTCAGCAGAGCACAAGTGCTTGCAGAGCTCAAGACTGCGCTGAGCACAAATTTCACGGCAAAGGATTCATTTAATATCTTACTGTCGAATATCAGCGATCATTTTGTATCCGAACAGTGGATCAGCGCGTCGACTGAGAATATTAATACTACGTTTAGTACACTGAAAGAGGAGCAACTGTCGCTCTTTTCGTACCTGCAGCTATCGTTACCGAGCGGTCTGAAGTATATCAACTCCAAGGGTAAAGGCGCTAATGTCATCCTGCTGTCGAGTTCGGACGGTATCGGCAACTACAAAGTAGCTAATCCTATTATCGAAGAAATAGGGCAAATCAGTAATTTTTCAGCTCAGATTAATTGCCTCGATTTCTCTACCGATCGCCGTCAGTATTATCAGGGATCGATGTATTATTCAGGCAACTACTACCTCTACGACTATCTCACCAAATGGTCAGGCGGATATTATGTCGATGCAGCCGGCAAGACGCTTTCCACCTCAATTACTTCGATTATCAATAATGCTGAGGGAAAGATCCAATCACTCGAACTCTATACAACACTTGACAGTGGTTTTTGCTATGCACGCTATGATCAAGTCCTATCACAGGCACAGAAAGACGCCGGTATTGTTGTGCAGGTCGGTAGATATTTTGGCAAGTTGCCGGTGACAGTGCGGGCGACGGGATTCTATCAAGACAAGCCATTCAGCAAAGAAGTGCGATTTACCTCAACTTCTGAGAAAGACTCCACCCGTATGCTTCGGAGAATTTGGAACGGGAATTATATCTATAAGCTTGAAACAGGTATTATTACTAATGATGTTATCAAAGAAATTATCGATGTCAGTCGACGTAATCGGGTACTGTCCCGCTACACGGCTTTTCTGGCTCTCGAACCGTGGCGTATGCCCAAAGATGACTATTATTTCTATCAGCCTGATAAAAAAGACGGAGGACCAATCACCACTTCGGTGGATAATGAATCTTCGATAGTCACTACCCCTATGATGCAGATCAAAGCGTATCCGAATCCATTCACATCCTCTTTACTGTTGGAATTCAACGAGCTAGCCGGAGATGTAGAAATTTATGGTGTTGAAATATATTCCATGCTCGGTGTTTTGGTCAAAACATTTGATGCCTCAAGCATGCAAAGCAATCAACTTGTTTGGAATGGAGATGATTTCAACGGAAATGATGCTGCTAACGGTATGTACAGTATCGTCGTCAAGACTTCCAAAGGTAGTGTACGCTGCAATGTCGTGCTGAACCGCTAAACATTGAGCTCACATTCTTGCATTTAACTACAAGCCGCTTTCAAAAGCGGCTTTTTTATTGCCATGTGAATTCTGTTTACCCTTCACGGCAGGGTTACCCGAGAGGCGAATTTCCCGAAATGTAAGGAAATTTCGCCTGCGAGGCAATTTTAAGGAAAGATTGTTCGTCATAGCCGCGGCGCTGTGCAATCAACCCCTCAAATCAGCTGATTCACTGCCTCCATAAGCCCGCCGAAGCGGTCGCATTAACCCACGATTTCTCAGGATATAACGTATGGCATTCAATAATTACAAGTTTTCCGGCGCTGCCGGAGTCACGCTTTTACCCACTTTTATGATGAGTGAAATGAATCCCCCCAACACTCCCAAAGACAAAAAACCATCCCCAAAAAATCCAAACAATTCTAATTTTCCCAAAGATGGCGGCGACCCCCAAATGGGAAAAGTCATGAAATCACTGTTTATTTTTGGAGCCGGTATTATTGGTTTGATTCTCCTGGTCACCAATATCAACTCTACAGAACGTTCGGAAGTCAAAGTGACGTATAGTGAATACTCCTACTTCCTCTCCAAAGGGAAAATTGCCTCCGCTGTTATTGAGAAGTCACAGCTCAACGATTTTGAATTCCACGGCACCCTCCGTGAACCAATGAACATCAATCGCGATGGACATGAAAAGGCAATTACCAGTTTTTCTACTAAGCTCGGTGTCGTCGATTCAAAAACAGAAGAAACCTGGGCTTCAAAAGGAATGACATGGAGCTATCGCGAAAGTGAAAATCTCCTTATCTCACTACTTCTCAACCTCTTCCCATGGGTCATCCTCTTCGGGGTAATCATGTTTATGATGCGCCGCATGCAAAATGGCGGTCCAAAAGGTATCTTCTCCTTCGGTAAATCCCGTGCCCGCTTACTGAATGAAACGGGTGCCAACCGTGTAACTTTCGCCGATGTCGCAGGCGCTGATGAAGCCAAATACGAACTCGAAGAAGTCATTGAATTCCTGAAAGAACCCTCGAAATTCCAAAAGCTTGGCGGTAAAATTCCTCGTGGTGTATTGCTCCTCGGACCTCCGGGCACCGGCAAAACTCTCCTCGCCCGCGCCGTCAGCGGCGAAGCAAATGTTCCCTTCTTCTCCATCTCCGGTGCCGACTTCGTTGAAATGTTTGTCGGTGTAGGCGCAAGCCGCGTTCGTGACCTTTTCGAGCAAGCCAAAAAAAGCGCTCCATGTCTCGTCTTTATCGATGAAATTGACGCCGTCGGACGTTCAAGAGGCGCAGGTCTCGGTGGCGGTAACGATGAACGTGAGCAGACTCTCAATCAATTACTCGTTGAAATGGATGGGTTTGAACAAAATTCAGGCGTAATTATTATCGCCGCGACTAACCGTCCGGACGTCCTCGACTCCGCTCTCCTTCGCCCCGGTCGTTTCGATCGTCAGGTCGTCGTTGATCGCCCGGATGTTAAAGGCCGGGAAGGAATTCTTAAAGTCCATGTCAAGCACATTCCATTGAGCTCAGAAGTCAATTTGGAAACTATCGCCCGCGGTACTCCCGGTCTCTCCGGTGCAGATCTTGCGAATTTAGTCAATGAAGCAGCTCTCTTCGCCGCCCGCCGCAATGGTGAAACGGTGACGATGTTCGACTTCGAAAGCGCAAAAGATAAGATTTTAATGGGTGTCGAACGCAAAAGCATGGTCATTTCCGATAAAGAAAAAGAAACAACTGCCTATCATGAAATGGGTCATGCCCTCGCCGGCAAGCTCCTTCCGCACAGCAATCCTGTACATAAAGTAACAATCATCCCGCGCGGTCGAGCTCTTGGTGTGACATCGTATCTCCCGACAGAAGATGCACATACTTATTCTAAAGAATTTATCGAAACACAGATTGTAGTGCTCCTCGCCGGCCGGGCAGCCGAGAAAATTGTCTTCGGACAAATGAATACCGGCGCAAGCAGTGACCTCGTTCGTGCATCGTCGCTCGCCCGCAAGATGGTCTGCGAATGGGGTATGAGTGATGTGGTAGGACCGGTGACGTTCGCCACAAAACACGAAGAAGTGTTCCTTGGACGGGAAATCGCCCAACCGCGCGACCACAGCGAGGAAACAGCCCGCATCATCGACAATGAAGTGCGCCGCATTCTCACCGATGCAATGAAGCAGTCAGAACAGCTCTTGCAGGATAATATCGAATTACTCCACAAGACGTCCAAGATCCTCCTCGAACGGGAAATTCTCGACGGTGCAGAACTCGATCAAATCATTAGCGGTCAAGAGCTTGCACCAAAAATCAACCTTAAGCCGTTACAAAATTCTCCGACCAAGGGCTCCATCGCTTAACGGTCACTTCCGCATAATTGGGGCAAGCGTTTTGATAAGCGTCTTGCCCTTTTCTTTTACTCTTCAAATCCCAATAGTATGAATCCCGCTCAGTTTTCAATGTTTTGGTTCTTTACCGTAACCCTGCAAATACTCGTTGACTATTACGTTATCTACAATTGGCAGAAATTCGTCAAGCGCCGCGGATATTCCCCACTGCTCTATAGATTACCGTGGATGATTGCCGGGCTCGTCCTCCTCGGTACATTGTATTCGAGTCCTTTGCTGCTGACTTCGTTTGGGTTTGATGCACCGGCCAAGCGAACATTTCAACTGATCACCGTTCTGTGGTTTTTACCGAAGCTATTGATTTCTTTAGTATTATTACTCAAAGACATTGGACGGCTTTGTCTGGTGATCTACCGGAAATTCAACGCAGATACTTCATCAACCACTTCCGTACCGGGGGAAATACCCTCCACACCTCGTCGTGATTTTCTCGAGAAAGTAGCATGGACGGCGGCGGCGGCGCCATTTGCAATTGCGACGAATGGTATGTTCCGTACGGCATTTGACTTTCAGTCGTTTTATCAGACTATACCGATTGCCGGATTACCTTCGCAACTGAGCGGACTCAAAATCATCCAGATTTCGGATATTCATTCCGGTTCGTTCGGATCACACCGTCCACTCCAGGAAGTACGACGCATAATCGATTCTCATAAGCCGGATATTATTGTTATTACAGGTGATTATGTGAATTTCCGTGCCGACGAACTCAAAGTCACGCATCAGGAATTATCCAAATTAAAAGCTCCGCTCGGTGTCTATGGTTCACTCGGTAATCATGACCATTACATGACACCCGAAGACCATGAACTGCTCAAATCGGGGCTCCGTTCGACGGGTATCAACCTCTTAGTCAATAGCAATTCCACGATTCAGGTCGATGGTGCTACTCTCAATATTGCCGGAGTTGACAACACCGGTCTTCGGCAGAAATTTGGGCGGCTTGGTGATGCTATGCACGGACTCAATACATCGAATCCTACGATTCTTCTCGCGCATGACCCTACATTTTGGGATGCGCAAGTCCGTGGAAAGGTGCCTATCGATCTAATGCTTGCCGGTCATACTCACGGCGGACAGGTAGGAGTACATCTTTTGGGTGACGATTATAGTTTTGCACAGGTAGTCTATGATCAATGGGCGGGATTATATTCCGATAAAGATCAATCGATCTATGTCAATCGTGGTATCGGGATGGTAGGTCCGCCGATACGGATCGCCATCGAACCTGAGATAACGGTGATTACGCTTGAGAAGCCGGAGAGTAAAGGGTGAGATGGGGCTAGAGCGTGTTATCAAAATTCGATCTTATCTCGTTCACAATACCATCTATCATTTCTGACCATACACCCCCCAAGACGGTATTTTTGTAGCTGCTTATCATTAGTTGGACTTGGGCGATACAGACCATAGCGAATAGGTATAATTTCATCATCCATTTTACAAATCGGGCAAGTGCTATCTTGTTCGTTTCGATGAAGTGGAAGATAAAATTGATACTTATTACTGCTTCGATAATTTTCTCGTACCATGAGCCGGATATCTTCCTTCAAGGTAATCGGAATTGTATAGGTGAATGAAGAATCTCCAATAATTTTCCATGATGTCGTATTATATCGAGGGCGTTTGACGAAGCACTGGACGGTATAATCCCCTTCAAGAAGACTGTCAATTGTAAAATATCCATATTATATATTCTCGGTAAGTACTTTTCCTATAGGCAAAACCACTACTTTACAGATAGAATCCTGCCCGGCAGAACATCCATCAATTTCTCCTTCGATTGTATAGGTTTTGGTGCAAGCAAGCAGAGAACTGCAGAGAAAAAACACAGATATGGTATATACTACGCTTTTCAT
>JBPOHH010000072.1:0-1602 GCA_052035765.1 Bacteroidota bacterium | reverse complement strand
CGTGCACTTCACATGCGCCTTCCCAAAGGATCATCTTCTTGCCGGTTTTCTCGGTAATCACGCGTTGCAGATTCCGCCCCATGAATTTATCGGGAAGAAAGATAAGCGTGTCACTCTCGAATGACTCGGCGATTGCCAGCGCATTCCGTGAGGTGCAGCAGATATCACATTCGGCTTTTGTTTCGGCGTAGGTGTTGACGTAGGCAATCACCGGCACGCCGGGATACTGCGCTTTGAGGGCGACGACATCTGCACCGGTGATACTTGACGCAAGCGAACACCCCGCATCATGATTCGGAAGAAGCACTTTCTTATCGGGATTGAGAATAAAGGCCGTCTCGGCCATGAATTTCACGCCGCAGAAGATAATATAGTCCGCTTCCACATCCATTGCTGCACGGCTGAGCCCAAGCGAGTCGCCCACAAAGTCGGCAATGCCACCATGTTCGGTCGTGATTTGGAGTTCAGCGGGCATGTAGTAATGCGACAGCACGACCGCATTATGCTGTTTCTTCAGCGCGCGAATTTCTTCGACAAGTCCGAGTAAATCCTGCGAAGTATATTCAACTGCGCATCCGGTCTGCATCGAAGAGTAACGGTTAAGTAAAACGGTATCGGTTTGTTCGGTAGTCATGAGTAATTCCATGGTAAATAATATGGTTGATTCAAATGTATTGAGATAGTATTAAAGGAACGGTGCAGTGAATGAACATTCACTCACTGCATCCATTCTCCAATAAATACACAATGCAATCAATTACAACTGACGAAAGCGTGCTTGAAAGAATCGTAAGTACTTTGGCTCGTAGATCATCTCAAGTCCGCGGATTTCATCACGACGCTCGAACACATCGAGCACTGATTCGGCAGTCACATCCATGTGGGCTTGAGTATAAACGCGACGTGGGATTGTCAGGCGAACAAGTTCGAGTTTTGGGTAATGATGGTTGCCCGTTTTGGCATCACGACCGGCGGAGACGATGCCACGTTCCATTGAGCGAACTCCTGAATTGATATAGAGTTCGGCGGCAAGAGTTTGCGCAGGGAATTGATCTTGAGTTAAGTGCGGAAGGAAGGTTTTAGCATTAAGATACACCGCATGTCCACCGACAGGAAGCACAATCGGCACGCCCCATGAGGTCAACAAATCACCAAGATATTCCACCTGACCGACGCGAGCGCGGATGTGATCGTCCTGCACGGCTTCTTCGATACCGCGTGCCATTGCTTCCATATCGCGACCGGCGAGACCGCCATAGGTGTGCATACCTTCATAGACGACGACAAGATTGCGGGCTTCTTCATAGATTGTGTCGTCATTGATCGCGAGGAATCCACCGATATTCACGAGTAAGTCCTTCTTACCGCTCATGGTACAGCCATCGGTATAGCTACAGAATTCTTTTAAAATAGCAGCAACGGGTGTAGTCGAATAACCCTCTTCACGCTGCTGAATAAAGTATGCGTTCTCCACCGCGCGCGTCGCATCAAGCATGATTTTAATACCGTGCTTTTGGCAGAGCGCGTGGACTTCGCGCATATTTTGCATCGAAATCGGTTGACCGCCTGCCATATTCACTGTGGCGGCGACGCTCACGTACG
>JBPOHH010000411.1:0-6746 GCA_052035765.1 Bacteroidota bacterium | reverse complement strand
CCTTAATTATCCTTGACGTTGTTTGAAGCGTGGATTTTTCTTGTTGATAATATATACTCTACCCTTGCGACGAACAATTTTGTCGTGAG
Source organism: Bacteroidota bacterium (assembly GCA_052035765.1). Classification (GTDB taxonomy): domain Bacteria; phylum Bacteroidota; class Ignavibacteria; order Kapaibacteriales; family UBA961; genus JADJXV01. Next base: position 6,657 of record JBPOHH010000411.1, on the reverse strand, counting down.
GATTTCTCTTTTTTACTGATGCTTGTACTTTCATAGTTTTATCTATCGAAAATCTATAATGTATGATTCTTATTTATATCTATAAACTATACGACCTTTTGAAAGATCATACGGCGATAACTCAACAGTTACTTTATCTCCTTGGAGAATCTTAATAAAGTTCATTCTCATTTTACCGGAGATATGTGCCAGAACTTTATGTCCATTATCAAGCTTCACAATAAACTGAGTATTGGGAAGCGTTTCATCAATTACACCATCTACACGAATCAGGTCTTGTTTTGCCATAATTTTATCAAACCATCTGCGTAAGTATAATAGGCTTACCGTTATCTACAATTACAGTATGCTCAAAATGAGCAGAAGGACGGTTGTCGGATGCATATACCGTCCATCCATCTGAGGCAGTACTAACAGCGAAACTACCACTGTTGACCATGGGCTCAATAGCAAGCGCTTGACCTTTGCGCAGCTTTTCATTTGGAAATCTAGATCTATGAAGCAATGGAGGCACAAAATTTGGTATAGCCGGGTCCTCGTGCAAATGGCGTCCAACGCCATGTCCTACCAGCTCTCGTACAACAGAAAATCCATTTTTTTCAACCATAGTCTGCACAGCTCGTGCAATATCATACACTTTATTCCCAACGATTGCCTGTGCTACACCCGCCATGAGCGAATCATAGGTCACTTTCAATAGCTTTTGTTTATCTGCTGATATTTCACCGACCGGAAATGTAGTCGCGCTATCTCCATAGTAACCCGCCTTTCGGACACCACAATCAACTGATATGATTTGTCCTTCTTTGAGTTTTCTCTCGGATGGCAGCCCGTGGACAACTTCTTCATCTATTGAAATACACAGCGAACTAGGGAATGGTTTTCCATCAACTACATAACCCTTGAATGCCGGCTCACCATTTTGCGAGCGAATATAATCTTCAGCAATTGTATCCAATTCGATTGTAGTAATTCCGGGAGCAATATACTTCTGTACTTCAAGAAGAGCTCCTACAACAATTCTACATGATTCTTCTATAGCACTTAATGATGAACTTGTCTTTATAAAAGGAGCTTCCATAAGTGTCTAGATGATATATTAGAACCCACCGGCACCAACATTAGCTCGCCCTTTTATTTTACCGCTTTTCATAAAGCCATCGTAATGACGCATAAGCAAATACGACTCTATCTGTTGAAGTGTATCTAATGCCACACCTACAATAATCAGCAAACTTGTGCCACCGAAAAACGATGCAAACCCCGGGGGAACTGCGAGTACGTTTTGGATAAAAGTAGGCAAAATTGCGATTAAAGCCAAAAAGATAGATCCAGGTAATGTTATTTTCGTGAGAATATTCTCAATATAATCAGCTGTGGGTTTACCCGGGCGTATACCTGGTATAAATCCACCGTTTTTCTTCATATTTTCAGCTACTTCTTTAGGATTAAATACGATAGCCGTATAGAAATAAGTAAAGAAAACAATAACAATGCCGTACATAAAAGCGTATACGAATGAGCGTTCGCTGAACAAATTTGCAATTGTTGCCAATCCTGGGCTGTCTGGAAAGAAGCTCAATACAGTATTAGGAATAAACAATACAGACTGCGCAAAAATAATCGGCATGACGCCTGCAGTATTGACCCGTAAAGGTATATACTGAGTTGTTCCGCCATATGTTTTTTTTCCAACAACTCGTTTTGCATATTGAACTGGAATTCTACGTGCGCCTTGCGTTGCCAAAATAACGGCTGCAATAATAAAGACGAGCATTCCAGCCATAATGACATCTACTATCCATAGTCGTGAATTTGCTTGGATAAGCTGGTACTCTTGACCGATAGCTGATGGTAGTCGAGCAATAATACCGATAAAAATTATTAATGAAATGCCGTTTCCTAGTCCACGATCTGTTATTTGCTCACCAAGCCACATCAAGAAAATGGTACCCGATGTAAGTATGATAATTGAAGTTACCGTAAATCCAATTCCGTCAAATGGTACCACACCTTGCCCGCCACCGGCAATTTTAATACTAATTCCCCAAGCTTGTAACGCTGCTATTAATACAGTAAGATATCTGGTATATTGATTGATTTTTCGCCGACCATCTTCACCGTCACGCTGCATTTTTTGTATTTGCGGCATGACAATAGCAGCAAGCTGTAATACAATCGAGGCAGATATATACGGCATAATGCCTAACGCAAAAATAGCCGCGTTAGACAAAGCGCCACCGACAAACAAATCGTAGAGTCCAAGGAGTGTATTAGAATCTCCGCTGCTTGATGATTGAAGTGCTACAACATCAACACCGGGCAACGATATATAAGCACCAATACGAACCACCACCAATATTCCGATTGTGAAGAGAATACGTTGGCGGAGTTCTTCTATCTTGAAGATATTCTTAAAAGTCTGTACTATATTAGCCATTGGTTATCGCTGTGCCCCCCGCAGACTCAATTTTTCGCTTCGCTGTCTCAGAAAAACTGTCTGCTGAAATGTGAAGTTTTGCGGTTAATTCACCATTTGCCAGAATTTTCAGCGGAACATTTCTTTTGCTGATTGCGCCGATTTCATAGAGAATCTCGGGTGTTACGCTTGAGCCTTGAAATTTATCTGCAGCTGCTAATTCTTGAATAGTGCCAAGGTTGAGGATTTGATATTCTACGCGGAATGGGTTACTAAAGCCAAATTTAGGTAATCGTCGGCTTAAAGGCATTTGACCGCCTTCAAATCCACGTTTACTTTCGTAGCCGGAGGTAGCCATGTGTCCTTTGTGACCGCGTGTAGAAGTCCCACCGTGCCCGGATCCTGCTCCACGTCCAATACGTTTTTTCTTACCGATTGACCCTTTTGCAGGGCTTAAATTTCCAATATGCTTCATAGTAGTTCCTAGTTTTTATGCAGTTACATCTTCAACTGAGACAAGGTGATTTACAACGGCTATCATACCTAATATTTGAGTATTCTTAGGTTGAATTACTGAGTAATTTGGCCTGCCGAGACCCAACGCTTTTATCGTACGTTTTTGCTTTTCAAGGCACTTAATAATACTGCGAGTCTGTGTAATTTTAATTTTTTCCATAGCTTTAAGTAGTAGTAATAATTATCCGCGCATCACTTTTTCTACCGAAATCCCACGTCTCGCAGATACGGACTGAGCATCTTCGAGCTGAGTTAATGCTTTAATCGTTGCTTTGACAGTATTATGTGGATTTGACGATCCCATACTTTTTGTGAGCACATCCTGAACTCCGGCTAACTCAAGTACGGCACGAACGCCACCAGCGGCAATGACACCTGTTCCTGGAGTAGCAGGTTTAATAAACACACGAGCTGCGCCGAATTTACCGACAACATCATGTGGTATCGTAGTGTCTTGCAAACGCACGGCAACAACGTTTTTCTTCGCTGCATCGGTTGCTTTGGTTACAGCATCGACAACTTCGCCGGCTTTACCAAGACCATAACCGATATGTCCGTTACCATCTCCAACGACCACAATCGCAGAGAAATTAAAACGACGTCCACCTTTTACAACCTTAGCAGTACGCCCGACATAGACGAGCTTATCTTTAAGATCGATCTCTGAAACTCTAATTTTAGCCATTATATTTCCTTTTTTGATTAGAATTGCAAACCTGCTTCACGGGCGGCGTCTGCAAGTGCCTTTACACGACCATGATAAATATAACCATTTCGGTCAAAAGCAACGGATGTGATATTTTTTTCAAGTGCACGCTTTGCTATCAAAGCACCGACAATTTTACTGCTGTCACTTTTTGTACTTTCATTTCCCATTGCTGCGATAGCTTCTTTTTCTACAGTACAAGCCGAAACTAACGTCGAATTTTGTGTATCGTCGATTATTTGTGCGTAGATGTGCTTTAGACTTCTATACACGGTCATTCGATAGCGTTCGGGTGATCCGCTGACTTTCTTCCGCACTCGCATTTTGCGACGTATACGACGTTCTTTTTTAATATTTGAGCTCATTATCTATATCCTCAATCAACATTTAGAATTTCAGTGTTTATTTACCTGCAGACTTACCGGCTTTACGACGAATTTGCTCGCCTTCATACCGAATACCTTTGCCTTTATAAGGCTCCGGTGGACGTAACCGGCGTATCTTAGATGCTATTTCACCGATAAGATGCTTATCAATACCTTTTACCTGAATCTGCGTCGGTGCAGGTACATTAAACTCGATTCCGTTTGGTGGGATGAATAATATCGGGTGAGAATATCCCAACGACAAGAATAAACGTCCGCTTCTCATTTCAGCTCTATACCCGACACCTTCAATAATCAGGTTGCGCTGGAATCCATTGAGAACACCTTCAATAGCATTTGCAGATAATGCACGTGTCAATCCATGTAAGGCGCGTACATCTTTTTGATCGCTGCTACGAGCAAAGGTTAAGATATTATTCTCGTTAGTAAATGAGATTTCAGAGGGAATTATAACGCTAAGTTCACCTTTGGGACCTTTAGCTTTCAGTGTGCCATCGGTAATCGTAACTTGTACATTACTTGGCACTGTTATTTGCTTTTTTCCTACACGGGACACTGTATTGCTCCTTAATTATTACCAGACTGTGCAAAGAATTTCACCGCCTACATTATATAGCCGTGCTTGTTTATCGGTCATCACACCTTTTGATGTCGAAACAATCGCCACACCAAGTCCATTACGAACTCTCGGCAATTTATCAGCAGGTGAATATACCCGTCGTCCGGGTTTGCTTATTCGCTTTACCTCTTGAATTGCGGGCAATCCGTTGTGGTAACGCAAAGCAACTCTAAGAACGCCTTGTTTATCGTCTTCTATTTTCTCAAATCCTGCAATAAATCCTTGCTCTTTGAGAATAGCAGCTACTGCTAGCTTGAGATTTGAAGAGGGAGTGTCAACCGTTTTATGCTTTGCACTTGCGGCGTTTCTCATTCTTGTCAAAAAATCTGATATTGTATCTGATACTGGCATAATATTCTTGCTAAACTAAAATATATGTAATTACCAACTTGCTTTGCGAATTCCGGGGATTTTACCTTCAAGGGCCAGCTGACGAAATATATTCCGCCCCAGACCAAATTTTTTATAGACTCCACGTGCGCGACCAGTCATAGTACATCTGTTTTGTACACGTGTAGGTGAGCTGTTTCTCGGCAATTTCTGGAGACCTTCCCAATCGCCATTTTTCTTAAGTTCTTCGCGCTTGGCAGCATATTTCTCTACCAATCTTTTACGCTTTTCATTACGAGCTGTAACGCTAGTTTTTGCCATAGTATTTCTCTTAAATTACGCTTTACGGAATGGAAAACCAAATTCTTGTAATAATGCTGCTGCTTCTTCATCAGTATGGGCTGTTGTCACAAATGTAATATCCATACCGGTTATTCTACTTACTTTATCGACATCAATCTCGGGAAAGATAATCTGTTCTTTTATCCCAATTGTTAATGCACCACGACCATCAAACGATTTGTCGGAAAAACCTCTAAAATCGCGAATACGAGGTGAAGTAATATTGATAAAACGATCCAAAAATTCGAACATTCTAGCTCTGCGTAGTGTAACATGGCATCCAATAGGCTGCCCGGCACGTAGCTTAAAGTTCGCAATAGCTTTCTTAGAGCGAGTTATCGCAGGACGTTGTCCGGTTATAAGCTCCATTTCGTTGACTGCATTCTGCAATATCTTCTGATCTTGAGTCGCTGCTCCTACACCCATGTTAAGGCAGATTTTAGTCAACTTGGGTACTTGCATGATAGAAGTATAGCCAAATTTCTTCATCAAAGCGGGAACAACTTGTTCGCGATAGAACGAAGCCAGCCTTGCTGGTGGTATAAGCCCTTTGTATTCTTCAATACGTTTGCCTTCAGGCTTCAAATCGAATTTTTTTACTGTTGGTTGCTTTGCCATGTTCTCTTCTTTACAATTTAAATTTCTTTACCATTTGTTCGAGCAATACGCATAGTGGTAATTACACCACTTTTATCTTCTGTTTTTACACCTGCTCTTGTAGCTTTGCCTTCGCTATCAACAAGCTGTACATTCGAATAATGTATTGGCATCTCTTTACTGATGATACCGCCTTGTTGGTTTCCGGCCGATGGTCTGGAGTGTTTTTTACGAATATTGATACCTTCGACCAATACGCGTAGTTTCGTCGAATCTACTTCAAGCACTCTACCAGTTTCGCCTCTGTCATTACCTGTTATAACTTTAACAGTATCGCCTTTTTTTATTTTTAATTTCATTGTTGTTAGCCTTAACTTAAAGAACCTCGGGAGCTCAAGATATTATTTTCATAAAATTACGTTCACGCAACTCGCGGGCTACCGGCCCGAATATCCGAGTACCTCGTGGCTCACCTTGATTATTGAGAATCACAGCTGCGTTTTCATCGAATCGAATATACGATCCATCTTTTCGTTGAATTTCTTTCTTTGTACGAACGACCACTGCCTTACATACATCACCTTTTTTGACACCTGCATTTGGTAGAGCAGCTTTAACTGACACTACAATGATGTCGCCTACGCCTGCATAGCGTCGTGCATGCCCACCAAGGACACGAATACAGCGTACTCTTCTTGCGCCGGAATTATCGGCTACGACGAGGTTTGATTCTTCTTGTATC
>JBPOHH010000162.1:0-8959 GCA_052035765.1 Bacteroidota bacterium | reverse complement strand
AATCCGACATACGTATGAATAATTACAACGTTCTGATAGTTGAAGATGAGAGAATTGTCGCAAAAGATATACAGACTACTCTGATCAAGCAAGGATATCATGTAGCCGGTATCACATCGACGGGAGAACAGGCACTCGAATTGATTGCTGTACACCGTCCGGATGTCGTACTCATGGATATCAAGCTTGAAGGAGACCTCGACGGGATTGAAACTGCTGAAAGAGTCAAAAATCTCTATGATGTACCGGTCATCTTTCTGACTGCATTCTCTAATACGGGCATTGTCGAACGCGCCAAACTCAGCAATCAATACGGATACATCCTAAAGCCCTTCCAGGAAAGGGAAATACAGATTGTTATCGAAATGGCTGTGTACAAATTTCAGGCAGAAAAATCGCTTCGTCAAAACAAAGAATTCATCTCTGCTATCGTTGACTCAATCGGAGACGGTATCATCGCTACCAACGACCGTGGCGAAGTGACGTATATGAATGTCTTTGCAGAACAGATTTTACAGCGGACTTCTCAGGACTCGGTCGGCAAGCATTATTCAGAAGTCTTTACGCTCTCGGAGAATGACTTTTGGAGTGCAGAAATGCAGATGAATTTTCTGCGCGAAAGCATTCGGAGTGAATTCCCGGCACAGGTCTGGCTGATAGACGCTCAGAATAAAAAAATACCCATCGAGGGCAGCATCAAGCCGATTAATAATTCTATGCAGCCCAGCAGCGGTGAAGTATTTGCTTTCAGAGATATCTCGGATCGAAAAAATGTCCAGGAATCCTTGATTAACAGCGAAATGAGGTTCCGCTTGTTAGCCGAAAATTCACATGACCTTATTGCTCTGCTTCAAAAAGACGGTAGAATCACCTATGCTTCCCCTTCCTTCGAATATGTTCTTGGATTTGCAAGTGGTCAAGAATCGGAAACCAGCATTTTTACCCTTGTTTATCCCGGTGATGTACCGTTGCTTCACGATGCAATTGAGCGCATCGACTCGGAGTATAACGTAGAAACCTGTGAGCTGATGCTCCGGAAAAGTGATCAATCCTATATTACCGTAGAAGCAAAAATATCACAAGTCAATTTCCATGATCAAGCCTCGATATTAATTGTTTCGCGGGATATTACCGAACGTAAAAAAGCTGAAACCGTACTCGCCGAAAGCGAAGAGAAATACCGCACGATGATCGAATGTATCAACGAAGGTATCGTCATTACAGATCTCGATGATACGATATTATTCGTTAATTCTAAAGCAGCCGAAATCCTCGACAAACCGATAGATGTGTTGATAGGTTCTAAAGCTCAAAATGAAATCGCACCGAACGGCAGCTACAGCAGTGATTTTTCTCAACGACTCGAGGAACGTAAACAAGGAAAATCCGAACGATATACAGAGATCATTTATGATTCACAGGGCAGGAAGCGGTATCTGGAAATCAGTGCCGCTCCGTACCGGAATGCTCGCGGTGAAGTCATCGGCACCGTCGGCGCTCTCTATGATATCACCGAGCGTACCCTGGCTCAGCGAGAAGTCATCGCGAGCAAGGAAAAATTCGAAAATTTAGTGCTGAATGCTCCGGTGGGGATTATCCGCTGGCTGGTGAAAGAGCGACGGTATGAATTTGCCAATAAAGAGTTTGAACGTCAATGCTCTATGACACTTGAAGAGTTTTCTGGTCTAGATGAAGAGCAGCGTCTGGCAATTATCCATCCGGACGACCGGAAGCGTACCAATGAATTGGCAAATTCGTGGATCCAATCAGGTGCATTCAGCCCACAATCGGTGCAGTATCGTACGTATGACAAGAATGGAAATATACAATGGTCCAACACGTATATTTATGCCGAACGTAACAAAGATACCTCGAATATAGAATCAATTACCCAGATTTCGGTGGATATTACAGAACTGAAAGCGGCACAGGAAGCATTGAGTCTGGCACAAAAAGAGGACTTTAGACGAACGGTGAAAAACCTGCAGAATTTGGTGATTAAAATGTATCGCCGTGCCGATGGAGAGCTTGCCTATTCGTTGCGCGAGGGTAAGCTTGCCGGTGAATTGACGACCGATGTCGTGGCAGGTAAAACACCGAAAATCTTCTTCGGTGATGAGTATGAGACCAAAACGCTGCCTCATCTCGAGAGAGCTTTTAACGGCGAATCCGTGTCCTTCGAAGCGGAGCTGCCCGACGGACGCTTCTTTTATTTTACCTTAGAGCCGCTCTATGAGAATGAAGTCGTTGTTGAGGTCGTTGGGTCGGCAGTGGAAATTACCAATCAAAAACTCATCAGTAATGAATTGCATGAAAGTGAAAACAAATTCAAGATACTGACTGATGTTATTCCCATTGGAATTACACAAATTTCCCATTATCCGGACGGGCAGAACATCGTCGATTATGTCAATCCAGAGTTCGTCAGGCAATCCGGCTACAGTCTCGAACGGTTTATCGAGGTCTCCAAAGACAAAGAATGGTCGTTCATTCACCCCGAAGACAAAGAAGAAACTATTCGCCAGCTCACCAAATGGCATCTCGGTGCAAAAGATGTTCCATTTCGTACGGAATACAGATTCCATCATAATGACGGGCACTACATTTGGCTCGAAGTGTACTTGACGTATTATGACAAAGCCGACGGTACATCGGTCGGAATTCAGGCAGGTGTCGATATCACACAAAAGAAAATTGCTCAACAGCGACTTCAGCATCTGGCTTCATTTCCCGAGCAAATCCCGCAACCTATTATTGAATTTCTTGCCGATGGTACTGTGACGTACAGCAATCCGGAAGCCCGGCGTCATTTCCCGGATATCGTCGACCTCGGTTTCCGGCATCCGATTCTCAATAAATTATCCGAAAAGCTTCACGATGTGAGCGCCGGTGAATTCGGTGGCAATGAAATGGAAATTGAACATGAATCACGGTACTTCGCGCTGAAGGTGTTTTATATCAATGGATCAAATACATTCCGGGTCTTCCTGTATGATGTGACCGACCGTAAGCAGCATGAAACCGAACTGCAACGGACTCTTACCAAGGAACGTGAGCTCTACTCACTCAAAAGTCGATTCCTGACCACTGTATCACATGAATTCCGTACTCCTCTGACGGGTATACAGATTTCGGCTGAGTTGCTCTCTTCTCATGCAGCCAAAATGGATTTCAATCAACGTATCAGCGAGATCGATAAAATCAAAGAACGTGTCAATGATCTGACGATGCTGATGAATGATTTCTCGATGCAGTCTTCGATTGATTCCATGGGAGAGTATCACAATCCGACGATAGTGAATTTTAAAGAATTAGTGAAAATGCTTACGTCGGACGTCGATAATTTTGTTCTCGGGAAATCTCAGTCACTACGATTCATCATCGCTCCTCAATTGCCTTCGGTTATCGCCGATGAACGCATGCTCCGAAAAGCAATCTCGAATATCATTCTCAATGCCTCGAAATATTCTGCGAAAGAAAAAGAAATTCTCGTGAGCTTCGATGTGCACGGAACGGATGATGTCATCATTGTCATAGCCGATAACGGTATCGGAATTCCCAACGATGAGATTAAAAATCTCTTTACTCCATTCTCACGTGCCTCGAATGTCGGGTCACAGCCGGGAATTGGCCTCGGTCTCTCTATCTCCAAGGATATCATTGAGTTCCACGGAGGTAGTATTCATGTCGACAGCACAGTCAATGTCGGATCTATCTTCACGGTCACATTGCCGGTGACTCCTAAATCAACCCGTAAAAAATAATAGTATCTCCCACAAAATTATAACCTTATGAAGATTCCAGTATCCGGAACAAACCATCTGAAGAATTATTCGCTTGAAGAATTAACCGGTATCGTGACCGAACTCGGTGAGCCGAAATTCCGCGCCAAGCAATGCTTCCTTGCGATTTTTCAGCCGGGGCTACGTTCGCTTGATGACATATCCACTCTTCCTCAGTCATTGCGCAACAAATTAGAGGAACATTACCGACTCTTCTCCATGGAAATAGAAGATGTACAGCTCTCGGAAGACGGCACCAAGAAGTATCTTTTCCGGCTTTCTGACGGCATGGCAGTCGAAGCGGTGCTGATCCCGAGCGAACTGATAACGGACGACGGTGAACCGAAACGGCTGACGCTCTGCGTGTCCTCGCAGGTAGGATGTCAGCTCGGGTGTAAATTTTGCGCCACTGCATCCTTGAAATTAAAACGCAATCTGACGGTCGCCGAGATTGTCGATCAGTACATGCTTGTTCAGCAGCAGAGTGATAAGCAAATTACAAACATGGTGTTTATGGGAATGGGTGAGCCGATGCTCAACTACGATAATGTTATGAAATCAATCGATATTTTCACCCATCCCGATCTCAAGCTCATTGGAGCGCGCCATATTACCGTGTCCACAGCCGGTGTGCTTCCGGGCATACAGCGGATGGCAGATGAAAATCGTCCGGTAAAGCTGGCGATCTCGCTCCATGCTACGACGAATGCTTTGCGCGAGAAGCTGATGCCGCTTTCGAAGACCTTTACGCTCAAAAAGCTTGGCGAAGCGGCTGAGTATTATTATCGTAAAACGCGCAAGCCGATCACGTATGAATATATTCTCTTCGACGGACTCAACGACTCCGAGCTTGATGTGGAACGTCTGGCGAGGATTACGCGCCGCGTGCCGTCCAAGGTCAATGTCATACCATTTCATCCGATCGAATTCACGCATCCTGAAGGATTTGCTGCAGAATTACAAGCCACGACCAAGGAGAATTTTCAACGTTTTATCGCCAAGCTCAAGCATGCCGGAGTCACAGTGATGATACGCTCGTCAAGCGGAGAAGATATCGATGCGGCGTGTGGACAATTGGCGTTTTCAAAAGTAGCCGAACAGCATGCGGCGGTATCTCTATAATTCATCTCCTGCCTATCGAATCAGATTGCTACCCACATATCTTGGTAAATAACGTCCTCCCACAATTACAGGTGATCTACATGAATGTACTTCGCGATCTGACAGCTATGCTTGCTTTCCTGCTTGTAAGCGTACTTCCCCTCAAAGCGGCACGTGCGTCCGACTCAACGGATGAGGCGTCGATTTTGCAAAAAATTGAACCTTCCGACACCAAAAAACACTATGTTCGGCTCAATAACGGGGATATTCTCACCGGATTTATTCTTGAAATCGTATCGGACGAGAAGGAGGGAGCAGGCATTAAAATCAAGACTGCTATCGGCATAGCCACTATTTATGCATCCCAGATTGCCGATGTACGGTTGCTGGACGATGCACACCGCCATTCGCACAGAGTCTTTATTATGCCGACAGCAGAGCCGATTGGCACCAATCATTTTATCAGCAACTTTGAGGGCGTGTTTCTTTATGCAGGAGTGGGGTGGAAATTCCTTTCGGTGACTGCAGGACGGACATTTGTGCCGACGGTGCCGGGTTCGGAACAATTCTCCCTTCTGACGGCAAAAGCAACCGTCTATCAGGGTGACAATGACTATATGGCTGGGGGAGTATCGATTGCGCTCGGCGGAAGTCTGGCGTTTTTAAATGCAAAAAATTCATTGCAGCATATTTTCGGTGCAGCGACGTTTACGATGACGAAGACCAAGCTTACGGGAAATATCTTCTACAAAGCGGGAGCGCAGGACTTTTTTACTGCGACTGCCGGTACGCTTGGAAGTGTGAATGTCAAGTATCCGAACGGGGCGTTTGGGCTTGGAATTGGCATCGATACCAAGCTTAGTGAATGGAATGATTTACGGTTTATAGCCGAAGGGTGGAGTAATGACATTGCTGCCCCTATGAACTCAGCAGCGCTGCTTGGAATCCGCATAGCGAACACTTCGATTTCGGCTGATTTTGGAATTGCGGTTTTTCCTGCTCCTGCATTTGTCCCCTGTGTGAGCTTCGCCTGGACACCATTTTAAGTCCAGATTTTACGTCAAAAAATCACGAAACGGAAAAAAAGTTTTGGGTAAATAAAGAAAAGAGTGTATTTTCGCGCTCTCCAAAACGAGAAAATGGTCAGGTAGCTCAGTTGGTAGAGCAGAGGACTGAAAATCCTCGTGTCGGGGGTTCAACTCCCTCCCTGACCACGTAAAGCGTTTAATACGAAAGTATTAAACGCTTTTTTTATGTGTATAGTAGAGTTTTGAAGTTCTATGAACAACCCGAACGGGGAACAGAAGAGCATTTTAAAGTAAATAACTATGGAAAACACCCAAGAACTGTTTCGTTTCACGATGAATCTCCTTGAGTCTAAGGGAATACATCATGAAAGTACAATGTTTGATTCAGGTGCAATAATGATAGATGTCTGGCATAACGGCAAATTTTATGTCATCCAATTTGATATTGATGGCTTTATTGGCTTTTCAGAAGTCAATGAGAATATTGGATTTGACTGTAACCCAGATGAGAAATTTTATGATAGCACGAAGTATAAACATAAATTAAACAGTATTATAGTAAACGAATGATAAGTGGCTCTTGCCTAAAATATCCATCTCCTATAATAGAAACAACTTTTCGGACAGAAGTAGATTTATCAAAAATCACTATGTTTGCGTAGTAAAATAAACGTTTTGCAACCACCGTTTGAAAACTGACAGCTTATAACCAACGTATGGAACATCTATTAAAAAAACTCGAAACTCACTTTCAAAAAAACAAGATTTATTCGTTTGCCAATAAAGGCTTGCTAAAAAACCAAATAGTAGATTTTTTTCATTCTAAACTTGGTAATACTATCCCAATAGATCCTGTTATACTACAACTATATGAGTGGAGAAATGGATACGATGAATCGATTCTTCTAGGAGGGGATATGTATGCCCAAGATTGTTGGTTATGGGGTAACAAGGCTTTTCTTTCTCTGGAATTCGGTTGGGAGAATTCAGAATTTTATAAACATGAAAAGATATACTCACCAGGGGTATTCACACCTTTTGATAGTCTTTTGGCGGACAGCTTATTTATCGATATGTATGCATATTCAGAATTCGGATATACTCCGGTCAATATTTATGTAATAAGTCCTGAATTTGTGAAGTATGATTTTAAACTCCAAATATATGATAGCATAGAAATAATGCTCATGACAATTTTGAAAAGTTTTGAAGAAGGAGCCTTTTTTTATGACACCAACGGAGAATTAGACGCTGATTTTTACAAAAGTTATGAAATATCGAAGAAGCTCAATCCCAATTCAGAGTATTGGTTTGTAGAAGATTAGTTTTTTATCCTTTCAGCCATAACAACGGCAGGGCGGAAAGAACCACCACCAACATTCTGTAATATGAAATTTATAGTACTTACATCACTAAGCATTTGTGTTGTTGCATAAGACATTACGCTCCAGTTTTATGAGTATGTGTTAAATGATACTATAAACAGCAGCTTTCTAGTTATTGATATAAAACAAAAATCAATTACTAAAAAGGCAATAATCGAAAACACGTACTTAACTCAATATTTTACACTTGCTTTGTCCGATACGTTCAATCGAAAAAGCTATAGGAGTATGATGAAAAATAATTTGATACATCATATACCGATTGAGATAAACGATTCCATACTGAAAAATCATCCTGAAATTGTATTTAGTGACATTACACCAACAGAGACTGTGACAGCAAACTCATTGAAAGGCGTTAGTACTTTTTTAGATATTTATTTCAACAAAAACCGAACGTTGAAATCAAGTTGCTATGGTAGCCAAGTACCTGCTATCATACAAAAGCTATTTGAATGGGGAATTACTACCTATAGTGACCATGAAACACAATTGCTATGTTATCATACATTCAAGCCGTTGAAGTATCAACCAAGAACAGGACTGGAATAAATGAACGCAAAAGTTGCGCTTATTTGGATGTTCATGGAAATTATTAAATGTCATGCCGTGAATTATAACCTCTTATATAAATCGAAGAAATGTGCTTTTTTAAAATAAATACCATGAACCTATTAAATTTCGTACAAGAGCCATCTTCACCATGGACGAAAAGAATTGTCGTTCCTGCTGCTGGTATTATAGCCGGTGGATGGACACTTGACAATAAAGTATTTCTATTGTCATCGGACGGCTATTCAGTATCAGACCCTATAACCGGACAAAGAGAAATAAGGAACTATGACGAGGATAATACTGCTATGAGAAAATTATCCAAGGACAATTTAGAATTTACAATTGATGAACTTCAACAGACTATAAAAATATTTGGACTTCGAGGCGGGGATGGCAACCATTGCACAACAGACTTTTGGAAATTGGACTCATTTTCACCATCACTGGGTCAGCAAATAGTAGGAATACAGAACTTGAAAACTAGCCAAAATCAAATCGAATATTGGAGAGAGTTCGAGTTAATTTCATTAACCAGACTCGAATACACAACATTGAAATTTGGATTTTCACCGAACGAAAAACATTTTGGCATATTTGGTACTGGAGGAGCAGAAATATTTACAAGGCTATAATAAGAATATCCGATATCAGAAGCTATCAACAGGCCTTGTTTCTTGTCTTAGCAGTTGATTTACCCGACCATCACCCTTCCCGCCGAAACACACTACAAGCAAGCATCATCCACAGCAAGCAAGCATAACGCTTCCGCATTTCCTGAGATTTTGTAAATTGTAGTAGGAAAAGGAAGGTAACCCTATCTGAGGTACGGATGTGCATACGTTTCAGCGGCGAGTGCTGGTGTTTGGTTGTAGTTACCGACCGGCCAGGAAAGCTTATTGATTATTTAACTTCGCCTATAGATGATGAACGAAAAAAAATCCCAAACATCGTATATGGAAAAAATCTATTGGTATTGGAATTTGATTCACTTCTTATTCTTTAAAATTGATATTTATGCAGCAAAAGTGATAACCAGCCCTATACGATGGTTAGGCAACTCAATAATAAATACAGAACCTTTAAAAAAAAGATTAGAGAAAAATGGATC
>JBPOHH010000373.1:0-6711 GCA_052035765.1 Bacteroidota bacterium | reverse complement strand
AAAATGCTCTATGGTTCATCTTTTCTGGCCCCATCCCCGAATTCAGCGTATGAGCACTTCGGTTCGTTTACCTCCAGTGACAGCGGCGCGACGTATTCGTCATCCTATTGGCTCCTGCCGAATCCTCACTTAGAGCCACAATACATGAAGACACTCGAGATCAATTACCAGCAGTTTATCGATAAAAATCTCAGTTTGTCGGTATCGGGCTATTATATATGGGTCAATAATCTCTATGCATTTGTACCGGACTCCGGCAATACCAATTACTATGGCGGAAAGTATAAAGGGTGGGATGTAGACTATATAGAAGTAGTTGTAAATCAAGGGCATCAGAGAAACTACGGCATTATGGCTTCAATCGATTATACATTTTCTCATTCGTGGATAAGTGCACGCTCGTATGCTTCGGTGAGCTATGTCCTGGCGGAGGTCGAAACCGAATACACCGATACTTCCTCCGGCGTTGCTGTTGAACGTACCACATACGCAGAAGCGCATGGCAGAACGCCATTTTCGGCACATTTCGGCTGTGATGTGACGATTGGTGGTCTGACAGTCTCGCCGCGCCTGACGGTAATCGGCAGACAGGGAGGATTGGATTTTGAAAATCCGTCTGCACCCGATGCTCGAGTCTCCATCGACGGCTACACACTCCTCAATGTGAGTGCCGGATATCGTCTGTGGGATTTTTGCACGGTGTTTTGCGTAGCCCGTAATGTACTCAACAGCCGATATGCTCATACCGGAGGCGGCGTTTCTTCGAGTTCGAGCTATACCTATGGAACGCCGCAGCAGACCTTCGGGCTGACTGCCGGTGTAAAGCTCAAGCTGTAAATTAGCCGGAGCAACGAGTGTATTCGGGCAAGCCGTGCACGCGATACCGGCAGATAAAGATACCGCCCCCACCCAGGGCGAAGCAAACAAACAATGACTCCATGACTTTACGTTGAAATATCTATCAAAATGACGAAAAAAATCAGGATATACACATATTTTCTCCTCGGGATAGTCGCCGCACTTGTCCCGATTCTTCTCTATGCCCAATCAATTGAGTATTCAGTGAAGGCATCGTTTATAGAAAAATTCGCACGCTTTACCGACTGGAACGCGATGGCAAATGACGAGTATTTTGTAATCGATGTCCTTGGCGAGAGCCCGTTTAACGGAGAATTGGAGAAAATAGCGAAGAAAGTAAAAATTAAAAACCGAACCGTCCGAATCAATTATATCGATACCTATCAGGAAATAAAAAATTGTCATGTGGTGTTTATCTGCGGATCCGAAAAAAACAGAATCACCGATATCATGAAATTCATCGAACACCAGAACATCCTCACCATAGCCGATTCGCCCGGCTTTTGTAAGAAAGGAGTTCACTTGAATTTTTATATCGATGAGTCGGAAACCATTAAATATGAAGTCAATCCTCAGGCATTTAAAAAGTCTAATCTGACCGTTGAGATGCAATTACTCAGCTTCGGGAAAATTGTACAGTAGTCCGCCTCTGCTTCTTACCGGCAACAGGGTATGGTAATTATTCTGCAACCTATCGACATCAAAGAATAGTAGCATGAAAATACTACAGAATTACAACATCAAGAATAAAATTATTATCATCATTTTCCTCATTGGTGCGCTCTCCACCATTGCCGGAAATGTGGTGAATTTTATTTATGAAGTAAATAAAGCCAAGGCGCAGCTCATCTCGAATACCATCTTGCAGGCAAAGCTCGTGAGCGAGAATTGTTGGTTTCCGATGGAATTCAACTATCCCAAAAGCGCCAAAGAAGTGCTCGATAAATTATACACCATCCCCGATATTCATGATGCAGTGCTCGTAACGATCGACGATTCGGTGTTTGCCGAGTATCATACATCAGCCAGCAAAAAGAATGTCTATACCATCGGCACACAAGATACTGCCTCCTACATCAAAAATGACTACCTCCATATACGACAACCAATTACACACGAAGACAAACTCTACGGCTATCTCTACATACGTTCTTTTGTCAATTGGACCGGGATAATTACCGGCAGAGTTATCATCTCCGTCTCGATTATCCTCGCGACATTTGTGATCATTTTCATCCTTGCTTATATCTTGCAGCGGTATATTTCCGAACCCATCGTCGAGCTGACAGAGCGAATGGATGCGGTGGCGCGAGACAAGGACTTTACGATACGATTGGAGAATTCCGGAACGGATGAAATCAGCGAGCTGTACGCGGGATTTAATGCCATGCTCGCTGAGATCAACAGTCGGGATATTGAGTTGCAGCGTGCGTTCAGAGCACTCTCCGAGAGCGAGACCAAGTGGCAATTTGCCATTGAAGGAGCCGGTGACGGTGTCTGGGATTGGAACATAGAGACAGATGAGGTGATGTTCTCGTCAATCTGGAAATCCATGCTCGGCTACAACGACGATGAGATCGGCAATACGTTTCATGCATGGGAGATACTGGCGCATCCCGATGATGTCGAGTCGGTAAAGTCTGATCTCGATAAGCATATAAACGGTGAGGCGGATGTCTTTCGCAACGAACACCGAATCCGCTGTAAAGACAATACCTACAAATGGATACTCACCCGAGGCAAGGTCATCGAGTGGTCTGCGGACAACAAAGCACTGCGGATGATCGGCACGCACACGGATATTTCTGAACGTAAAGAATTTGAAACCGAGCTCAAAGACAAGCAAAACAGACTCGAAGAGGCGCAGCGTATCGGGAAGATCGGCGGATGGGAAATCAACGCCATCACCATGCAGTCGTCCTGGTCGAATGAAATGTACCGTATTCTCAATTGGGACAGCAAGGAGCGCCAGCCCTCGGATGAGGCGTATGTACAGATTATTCACCCGGATGACCGGGACTATGTCAATAAGATTTTTGATGAATCTTTTGAGAAAAAAACAGGCTATCACTCCGAGCATCGCCTGCTTTTTGAAGATGGCAGCATCAAGTATGTCGCCGAGCATTGCACGAGAATCTATGATGAAGCGGGCAATCTCCTGCGGACTACCGGTATTCTTCAGGACATTACCGAACGGAAACGAGCCGAGAATGAATTGAAATTACACCATGATCATCTCGAGGAGCTCGTCGCTCTTCGCACCAAAGAATTAGAAGCCGCCAAGAATGCGGCTGAGTCTGCAAATCGCGCCAAGAGTATGTTTTTGGCAAATATGAGCCATGAAATCCGCACACCGATGAATGCCATTCTCGGTTTTGCAGCTCTGCTGCAGCAGCAGATAGCCGATGAACGTCACAAGTATTTCCTGACGACCATTGCCTCAAGCGGACAAGCCCTGCTCACGTTGATTAATGATATTCTGGACTTGTCTAAAATTGAGGCCGGAAAATTTGATATACACCCCGAGCCGACCAATATACAGGAACTCATCGATGATGTATTTGTGCTCTTCGAACCCAAAGCACGGGAAAAATACATCGAGCTTGCGGCGGTCATCGAAAAAGACATCCCCGGCTTGCTGATGCTCGACGGTGTACGTCTTCGCCAAATACTATTTAATCTCGTCGGCAATGCCGTTAAATTTACCGACGGCGGCTGCATCAAGATTATCATACAATCGACTCCTGCCGATGTCGATAAGCACTGCAATATCACAATACGAGTCGAGGATACGGGAATAGGAATTGCCGAGCATGAGCAAGACAAAATATTCAAGGCATTCTATCAGCAAGATGGACAAAGCATGAGTAAATATGGCGGCACAGGACTCGGACTCGCGATCACCATGCGCCTCGTGAAAATGATGGGCGGCACGATATCCGTGAAAAGCGAACTCGGCAAAGGTGCAAGCTTTAGTATTAATTTCCCCGCTGTTCCGGTCGTCGAGCATATCGGCATCCTCCCACGGACAGTGGATAATAGCCGCATTATCTTTGAGCCGGCAAGCATCCTCATCGTCGATGATATCGAAGCCAATCGTGAATTAATCAAAGAAATGCTCTCCGGACACGGACTCGAATTCCTCGAAGCCGAAAACGGGCAACAGGCAGTGGAAGTAGCCATCACAAGAAGGCCCAATGCTATTCTCATGGATATGCGTATGCCGGTGATGAACGGTTATGAAGCCACCCAGCATATTAAAAATAATGACTCGTCTCATGCTATTCCCATCATCGCTATTACCGCCTCGGCGATGGATTCAGAACGGAAGCTCATTACCGAAATATGCGATTATTTCATACCGAAACCATTATATCAGAATGAATTGCTCTCCGTACTCGCAAAAATTCTCCCCAGCCGAACAAGTGAATTACCTCTCCATAAAAATGATGAGCAAGCGCCCGAATCACTACCCTTGACTGAAGCACTGCGCGAGAAAATTCGTCAGGTCATTCATCGTATGGAAACCACATTGTCCGACGATCATACCTCCATCATGCACACGCAGATTGTCGGAAAAATTAAAGAATTCGCCGGCAAGCTTGAGCAGGAAGCAGCAGCAATTGACCTCACGGAATTCTCGACCTATTCCCATGCACTGCTTGCAGCCGTTTCGTCGTATAATGTGAAAGAAATGCGCTCGTTGCTTGCCGACTATCCACTCCTTATTGCCCGATTAAAACGCAAAATTGAGGAGTAACCGCCCGGTGCTGCATCCGGGTATTGTGTACTATTTTGTTCAGTGCGCTGACGATGAGAATTATTTCTTCAAATGTGATAAAAGTCATTGAATTATCGCGAATAATACTGCAATTTTGCACTGTAATTTCTAATCTCTACTATATACGTACGGAGCTCCTATGTTTACGATAGAATCAATCCTCATCCCGACGGACTTCTCTCTCCATGCCGACGACGCACTCGGCTACGCGAAAGCACTCGCCACCCCGCTCAACGCCACGCTGCATCTCGTCCACGTCATCGAACCGGTCGTCTATCCGGTCGATTGGGGATATTCGGGAGTGGGCTTTATTGATGTCGAAAATGAATATGTGACGGCCGCCGAAAAAGAGGTAGGCGCTGCAGTTAAAAAGCTGACAGATGAAGGATTTACGGTTAAAACAGCGATACTCCACGGCAGAGCATCCGAGCAGATACTCAATTATGCCGATGAGAACCATATCTCGCTTATCTGCATCGCAACGCATGGACGTGGAGGATTCGAACATTTCCTCTTCGGAAGTACCACCGAAAAAGTACTCCGGAAGTCAAATTGTCCGGTCTTCGTTGTGCGTCAGCGCAAGGAGTAAGTATTTTACGGGGCAGGAGTTGTGGCAGGAGTCGGACGTTGCAAACTGGCGCTCACCGATTGCTTGAGCAGGCGCATTTGCTGTGACAGCGGCAGCGCGCTCATGAGTTTTGCGCGTACCACTGCCGGTGTCTCACCAAGCTGCACAGAGTGCACGCCGGCTGTAATGACTTGGAGAAGCTGCATTTCTTCCGAGTGAAGGGTTCGTAATTTATCGCCAATCGGAAGCCAGATGATATTCGCCGTAAAAATCCCCCACATCGTTGCGATAAACGCAGTTGCGATGTGATGGATGAGCACCGTAGGTTCGCTCCCGGCCGCTGCGAGCGATGAAATGAGTCCCATCACCGTGCCGATAATACCCATAGTCGGCGAGTACCCGCCCATTTTAGTAAAGAGCGATATATTCGCCAAATGCCGTTCGGTGATAAAGTCCATGTCTGTTTCCGCCGTTGCGAGCAGGGCAGCCGGATCGGCACCATCAATCGATACTTCGAGTAATTTCCGTAAAAACGGATGCTTAATCTCATCTTTCCGCCGCTCAAGCCCCAGGATACCCTCCCGACGTGCAATTGCCGAAAAATTGACGATTTGATTGATAATGACCTGAATTTCAAATTTGGGCGGGAAAAATGCAATAGCAATAAGGCGGGGGATGCGTTTGAACTGTTCGAAAGAACTCCCGGCAAGCGTCGCAGCAAGCGTACCGCCGAAGACAATCACCATTGCCGGCAGCACCCACAGAGAGTCGAATGTACCGCCTTCGAGCAGGAACGCGCCAAAGATGGCGAGCGAACCAAGTGTAATTCCGATGAGTGTGCTTGCTTTCATAAGCTCAAATTACCGTTATAGTTTCATTTGTCCAAACGAATTTTATTTTCCTGCTCCGAGTTTCCTGTTCCGGTCGAATTAATCGCCTCATGCGCTCGCACAATGTCTTTGTCGCTCTCCACCGCGATGCCGCACCTATTCTATGAATTTCACGGAGAAATAAGCGTGCCGCTGAGGCGGAGGAGTTCCGTTTCGAGAATTTTAGCTTCATAAAGCGCTCGTATCGTCCGCGTCTCGGCATCGGTCATCGACTTCTGCGCTTGGCGTATTTCGAGTTCATTCATCGCGCCAAGTGCATACTTTTCAAGAGAGATACTGATATTTTGCTTTGTCAGTACTCTATTCTGCGTCTCCAGCTCTACCAATTCCACTGCCGCACGATATCCGCGGTAGGCGCGGGCAATATCGGACTCTACCTGCGTTTTCGTGAGGGAAATTGTTTCTTCTGCTGTAGAAATACCTATTTTGGCATTCTCGATGCGCCGCTGTAAGTTCCATCCTTCAAAGAGATTAATCGATGCAGTGATACCATAATTCACCCCAAGGGACGTACCCGAAAGGACGAGCCCGGTCTGCGAGGTCGTGCGCTGGAAATTAAACCCCGACGTGACCGAAATCTGCGGATACCATTGCGCATTGAGTACGCTTAGATC
>JBPOHH010000893.1:0-7689 GCA_052035765.1 Bacteroidota bacterium | reverse complement strand
CGCGATATGGGCCATGCAGGCGATGCAGATTGGACATGGATAGAAAAAATTAAACGGGAAGTGTCGATACCGGTGATCCTTAATGGCGATGTGACAACCGTCGAAGATGTAGCCCGCGCATTCAATGATACCGGATGCGATGCGGTGATGATCGGACGTGGCGCGATAGGTAATCCCTTTATATTCAGACGGGCTAAGATGTTTTTAGCCACCGGGGTCGTTCCCCCCGAGCCCAGCGCAGAAGAACGGATACAAGTATGTTTGGAGCATTTGAAATTAACCATTGCTCACAAACCTGAACGGCGGGCAATACTCGAATTTCGGAAATTTTATGGTGGATACTTGCGCGGACTCTATACCTCCGCACCTGTCAAACAGGATATACAGCAATTACTCTCCTATGCCGAAATCGAAGAACGTTTGCACCGCTATATTGAATTTTTAGCCGAGCGTGCGGTTGAGCAAACCCGCGAAATCGAGCAAATATAAAAGAGTAGGAAAACTATTGTGAGTGTTAAAGAACCCAAAGCGAAAGCAACAGGCAAGGGCGCCGTACAAACGCCGGGCCGTAAACCAAAAACAGACAAAATTGACAGCAAAACAAAAGCAAGCAATATGCAGGTAACGGAAATGTTTGCCGATACCGAGACTCGTACTGCTACTTCAGAATCTGTTCCCACCACGCCACTATCTGCAAAAAAGAAACCAAAAAGCGGTTCAGCGAAAAAAGCGGCGACGGTCATTCCTCAAGTGAATGTACCGGTCAATGAGCCGGTGAACGATAAAAGCGTAATCGCAGCTAAAACTAGCGTAGAAGCACATGAGCCCCTCGCTCCTACCGTACTTCCGGGTAAAAAGAATACACCTATCGCACGTAGAAGAAGGATGCGCGATGATTATGTATTACCAGTACGGGGTGTTTGGGACTCGGAAGCACTTCAATTCCCGGACGAATATGATGTACCTTCACAATCTAAAGTGAAATCTTCGGTTGCCAAAAAACGTACAAAAGCACCAACTCCGACTCCTGCGGTCACCAAAGAACCTATTCCTACTGTCAAGGAAACACCTGCCGCTAGCATTCCATCGCCTGTGCCGAATGTACAAAAGCCATCAACATCAATTCCAAAGAAAACCACCGCTCCAAAAAAACCTGCAAAGAAAGGCGCACTACCGGTCAGTGACGAGAAAATTCCCACCGAAGTAATTACTCCACAACAGGTTGCTGCGATGAACGAACCTCCCGCTCCACCGGTCGATGACGTATGGGAAGCACGCTTGCAGGCAATTGATGCCCGGTACGGAAATGATCGCAGACCAACACTGAAAGCCAACGTTCTTCCTCAGAAACAGGATAGTTCACGCAAACGAGATATTCCTCAAAAACAGGAAGTTTCCCAAAAACAAGATATTCCTTCCCCAAAAGATATTCCTCTTCAGGAAAAATCAACGGCAAAACAGGGAACGCCGGGTGCGAAACCACCACAGAATCAGAAAAAAAACATTCAGGCAAAGCAAGCGGAACAACCTGTACTACAAGAAGTTACCGAACTTACAACTCCTGCAGAATCACTTACCCGAGAGACCGAAGAAGACACTCCAAAACTCAGCTATTGGCAGCAGCGTCGCCTGAATAAAAAGCTCAAGCAACAGGCGTCGCAATCAAGTAGTGAAAGCGCTCAGACTGACTCGGCTGCAATTGTTTCCCCTACTCCGCCTGAGCCGAGTATGCCACTTCCGGTGAAACGAGATGGTTCGCCGAAGTCGGAAACACCCAATCCCATTCTCGTCGAAGCAATTCTCAAAGCTCTTGAGGAAAATGAAACGGTGACAACGGTACAACCGATTGAAGCGCTACCTTCGACAAGTAAAGAAGAAATCCTCCAAGCCCTTGAGACACAAAATGATACAGCGACATCGGGTACAGACGACGATAGTGAACCAATCGCTCCGAAGCTCAGCTATTGGCAACAGCGCCGCCTGAATAAAAAACTGAAACAGCAAGCTAGTTCTACCGGACAAGCATCAACCGAACAACGTACTACACCTGAGCAAACCGCTCCGCCGACTCCTGCTATTGAATCGGTTAATGAAGCTGTTGCGCAGGTTCAAGTACCAACAATATATGAAGATATTCCTGCTACGGTAATTGATTCGATTGATAATGCATCAATTCCTGAAAATACTGATGATTCCTCATCAGAACAGGATGACAGCGATGAAATTGCTCCCAAACTCAGCTATTGGCAGCAGCGCCGACTCAATAAAAAACTGAAACAACAGGCATTAAAAGCAGATGGCGGTGGATCGCAGGTTCAGGTTGAACAACCACCCGCCGCAATTCCCCCGGTCAATGTGCCGAAAGCTCAGCCGAGTACTCTACAGCCATTCGTGACGAGAAAGGAAACGCCGCTTGCGCAAGCTGTTCCTGTTGCAGCGGTTGAGCCCATTGCACAAGTTGAAGCTATCGCAGAAGTTCCTGCCGTTCCTCCAAAGAAGCTTACCAAAGTACAGCAACGTCAGCTTGACAAAAAGCTCAAATTACAAGCCGAAGAAGATGCACGCCAAGCCGAAGCAGCAGCAGCAGCACTTGCAGCGCAGAGTAATGAAACAGCCGATGAGGAAATGACGGCAGATTCACCGGCGACGGACTTGCTTGATGAACCTATCGCGCCCAAACTCAGCTATTGGCAGCAGCGCCGGCTCAATAAAAAGCTTAAACAACTTGCCGCAAAACCGGAAGGGTCGGAACTGCTTCCTACCGAAGAAGTTGTGACACCACAAGTTGTGGCATCGCAAACCGTAAAACCGGAAATTGCTCCCGAACCAATCATCGATGAAGAATCATCTGCTCCCCTAGAATCGCAAGAACAACCGAAAAAACTCACCTATTGGCAGCAAAAACGGCTCAATAAAAAGCTTGCAAAGCAGCGTGAACTCGAGCAGGCAGGATTGCTTCCACAGGAAAATGTTACCGATACTCCAACCGAAGCTCCCGTTGAAAAAAGAATACTTCCCGTGCCCGAAGGTAAGAGAATTCTCCCGGTACCCGAAGGGAAGAAAATTCTGCCCGTGACCGAAGGCAAGAAAGTACTGCCTGTGCCGGAAGGAAAGAAAATTCTTCCCGTACCCGAAGGTAAAAAAGTACTTCCCGTACCCGACGGCAAAAAAATACTTCCCGTGCCGGAGGGTAAAAAAGTACTTCCCGTGCCCGAAGGTAAAAAAATCCTTCCCGTGCCCGAAGGTAAAAAATCTCCACATCCAAGTGATAAAAAAGCACATCCGCACCATGACAAACGTGAGCTTGAGCCGGTGATTGAACAGCATGTGCCACTGCCTCCGCTTGTTGCCCCCAAAACGCAGTATCCGCCAAAGCCCAAGCCGGTGTTGCCGCCGCTACCGGAAGAATTGCTGGAAATGGTCGCGCGGGTGGAACGCTTTATGAACCACGAACTGAACGTCTTTCCGGAAGCAACGATTCTCTTGGGTGTAAGCGGTGGTGTGGACTCGATGGTAATGCTCGATATCTTTGCCTACCTTTCCCACAAGTACGATTTCTCAATTCATGTCGGACACTGTAATCATCATTTGCGCGGTGAAGACTCTCACGAAGATGAACGTTTGGTCAAGCGTGTGACTCATAAATATGGTTTATATTACCACCATACTTCATTGAAAGTACAAGAGTTTGCTACCAAACATAAAAACTCCGTAGAGCAAGCAGCACGCACACTTCGCTATCATTTCTTCGAAAAAATGGCAAAGACGACCGTTTCGCATTTTGTCGCTACTGCCCATACTGCTGATGATTCTGCTGAGACATTTTTGCTGAATTTACTGCGAGGGTCGGGGCTGACAGGTCTTGCCGGTATTCCTGCCCGCCGTGAACTCTCCAAACGTGTACATGTGATACGTCCGATGCTGCCCTTACTCAAGAGCGAAGTAATACAATATGCTACCCTGCGCGGACTCGAATGGCGGGAGGATGCAAGCAACAAGTCGTTGCTTTATACCCGTAATAAGATACGATTACAATTACTTCCGACGCTTCGCGAACAGTTCAGTCCGGCTATTGTAGAGACAATTAACCGTACCGCACGGCTGCTTCTCGGGGCCGATGAGATCGTCAACGAGCGGGCAGAAACCTTGATTTCGATGATGGTACGTTCGGTGGGTAAGTCTGCAGTCGCCATTTCCATCCCCCATTTTGAGTCGGCGAATGACTTTCTCAAGGGTGAGATTATCCAAAAAATTCTCAAAGAGAAATTCCAAACCTTGCCGGTATCGATGCATACTATTGACAGGATCATCGGACTCGCCACCGGAGCCGAGAATGCAATGTGCAGTGTGACTCCCGCGCTCGACGCATTGCGCGACCGTCAGGAAATTATTCTTCGGAAAAAGAACGCCGTTGAAGTGGTCAATCTTCAGATTCCCAAGACCGGAAAGTTCACGACCGACACTTTTACTCTTTCGATGAAAGAGTTGACAAAAAAGGATGTTAAGTTTTCCGACAATCCCAATATCGAGTTCTTTGATGCCGATTTAATGCCACTCTGGCTCAATATCCGCTCGTGGCAGGACGGCGATAGAATTCAACCGCTCGGCATGGCAGGTTCGATGACCGTCGGTGATTTTCTGACGAATGAAAAAGTAGAATTACTCGACAAAGAACGCACGCTCGTTCTCTGCGCAGGTACGGAAGTAATATGGATTTGCGGACGCAGAGCGAGTGATAAATTCAAAGTCACGCCGGCAACAAAACGTATCATTTGTGCTGAGTACTTTTCGAAAGTAGAGCAGCCACCGAAGCCGGAAATACAAAAAGATCGGTAAGCAGTATGCAGATACACGACAAACACTTCGAACCATTTATATCGCAAGACGATATTAATAAAGCGGTTACCACGACGGCAGCATCCATTACCGATGACTATCGGGGATGTGATCTCGTCTGTTTAGTCGTGCTCAAGGGGTCGTTTATCTTCGCTGCCGATCTTGTGCGTTCTGTCCAATTGCCGTGCCGAGTGGAGTTTTTATCCGCCAAAAGCTACGGTTCATCGATGACTTCATCGGGTGATGTAGTGATAGATCTGCCGAACCTCGATATCGCGGGCAAGCATATTTTGTTAATCGAAGATATTGTTGATACAGGACTTACGATATCAGCTTTGCAGTCTGCGCTATGGAAATTCCATCCTGCATCGCTGGAAGTAGCAGCATTAATTTCGAAACCCACGATGCGAAAAGTCAATCTCACGGTCAAGTATCAGGGTATGGAAATTCCTCCGTTTTTTATCGTCGGATACGGGCTGGATTACGCTGAATTAGGGCGTAATTTACCGGATATCTGGGCACTTGCCGAGAGTTCGGAGAAGTAGTAGTCATTTTTATTCTAAACGTATGAATTCACAACCTATAGGTGTATTTGATTCGGGTGTCGGCGGACTGAGTGTCCTCCGCCATCTCGTCCGTATTCTGCCGGATGAGGAATACATCTATCTCGGTGATACGGCAAGGGTTCCATACGGGAATAAATCGGAAGAAACAATCGTCGAATACACCGAACAGGCAGTGAGATTTTTGCTCCATAAAGGCGCGAAACTCATTGTCATTGCTTGTAATACCGCTTCTGCGCTGGCATTGCATCACGCCGAAGCGATGAGTCCGGTGCCGATTATCGGGATGATTATTCCGGCGTCGCGCGCGGCAGTACAGGCGACGGAAAATGGGAAAATTGGCGTCATCGGCACACGAGCTACGATGAATAGTAATGCGTATCCGTTGACAATTCAGGAGATAAGCGAACCTCGTACGATGATTGTCTTCAGCAATGCATGTCCGCTGTTTGTACCGCTTGCCGAGGAAGGATTCCACCATCACCCGGCATCCGAACTCATTGCGGCGGAATATCTTGCGGGTTTTCATACGGCAGGAGTCGATACCCTTGTGTTGGGCTGTACGCACTATCCGCTTCTTGCGACGCTTATTGCGCATGAGTTACCCGGCGTGCAACTCATCGACTGTGGAGAGTATGCAGCTTTTGAGGCAGAGCGATTATTGACGCATGAGCGTACAGACAGAGTGAGTCAAGCGGAGTCGGCACCGAGAATTGACTTTTATTTAACCGATACAACGACGACATTTTTGGAAATTGCGGAGCGTTTTTTGGGGTTTTCGGTGTCTTTGCCGGAGAGAGTATCTTTAGAACATTACGATTACACTTCAGCAACTCATTATGAATAGTAATTTTACCTACGACAGCACGCTCGAACAATTAGCCACGCAGCTTGCGTCGAGTATTTTTCAGACTATACAGGTGCTTGGCAGCTTGGTGCGCGCCAATGAAAAAAATTACAACGGCAGTCACTCACAGTTTGTCTCCGAAAAATCCGCCGAAGTGGCCGCGAATCTTGGCATGTCGCCCGGACAAGTCTTTGAAATTAAAACGGCTGCACTGTTGCATGACATTGGTAAAATTGGTTATCCCGATGCCCTAATCTCACGACATCCGCAGGAATTGTCAACGAATGATTTTCAGTATTATACCAATCATTGCGAGGACGGACATAGAATTCTCTCGATGCATGAGGGGCTTTCGGATATCGCAGAAATTGTGTATCAACATCATGAAAAATTTGATGGTTCCGGTTTTCCACGCAAGCTTCGCCGCGATGAAATTCACCGTGGAGCGCAGATTATCAGCGTGGTCGATTATTACCATAATGCCATGGAACGTGTGCTGCGGGACAAAACAGCTCAGCAGGCGGCCCAAATTACGAGTACTGCAACGTACTTACATACGACGCAGCCGAGATTTGCACAAACGATGAATTACCTCAATCAACGCTCAGGTTCGAGCTTCGCACCGGATATCGTCGATGCTTTCATTGCAATTATCGAAAATGACCGACGCGCAGTCGGTGAAAAAACGATCATGCGCCTCGCTGTCAATCAAATCAAGCCGGGTATGATATTTGCGAGCGATTATAATACTTCGTACGGACTGCTCATCGCTGCCCGCGGCGAACCAATCACCGAAAATGCTATCAGCAGATTAATCAGTCTTGCCGAGCTCGGCGAAATTCCACAAAAAATTCTGGTGATGAAATGATTCGGATACGATGGAATAGATAGTACTACTACATACTAAGAACAGAACACAGCATTAATTCAACATTCTAATACCTTATAAATTAAAATGATTGCATATATACTTCGTAAAATATTTTACTCTATTTTAGTGCTGTTCGGCGTTATCACCGTTACATTTTTTATCAATTTCGTTCTCCCCGGCGACCCCGCTCGTCTCATGCTCGGACAGCGTGCCGATCAAGCATCGATTGATGCGCTTCGGCAGCAGCTTGGGCTCGACAAGCCGAAGATTGTGCAGTTTGGTACTTTTCTCGTCGGACTCTCGCAGGGTGATTTTGGTCGGTCATTTTCGACGAACCGCGATGTCTTCACGACGATTACCGAACGCTTCCCCGCCACTGCTCTTCTTGCGGTAACTGCTATGATGTTCTCGACCTTCCTGGGAATAATCCTCGGTATTGTCGCTTCCGTCCGCCCTAATTCCTGGCTTGATACTTCCCTCATGGGGTTTGCACTTCTCGGGATCTCCCTGCCTTCGTTTGTCTTTGGACTCCTGCTGCTGCTCTTCTTTGGCGTATATTTAGACTGGCTGCC
>JBPOHH010000047.1:0-1966 GCA_052035765.1 Bacteroidota bacterium | reverse complement strand
GTATTATTTCCTAATGACTTACAATGGCTACGATCTCATCCGGGAGCACTTCCTCAATTCATGGCATTTTGGGGAATTATCATGTCGCTTATAGGTGTGCCCGTGCTCACCTATTTTTTCGGCAAACGCTGGTACTGTTCGTATGTTTGCGGCTGTGGTGGTCTCGCTGAAACGCTGGGCGACCCCTACAGGCAGAATTCCGATAAATCACTCAAATCATGGAAGATAGAACGTTGGATGTTGCATTCTGTACTCGTGTTTGTGACCGTCACGACCGGACTTTTATGGGCGAATTCCTTCTATGGAGGTTCACTACTCGGTAGCGCCTCGACGTATTTTTCGCAATGGTACGGTTTCTTGATTGGAGCAGCATTTTCGGGAGTCATTGGTGTAGGATTTTACCCTATTATGGGGTCGAGAGTATGGTGCAGGTTTGGGTGTCCACAAGCGGCGATACTTGGGATTTTTCAAAAATACTTCTCCCGTTTTCGGATAACGACCAATGGTAGTCAGTGTATTTCCTGCGGTAATTGTTCGACGTATTGTGAGATGGGAATCGACGTACGATCCTATGCACAACGAGGCGAAAACATCGTGCGAGCATCCTGTGTAGGGTGTGGAGTGTGCTCCTCGGTCTGTCCGCGGGGCGTTTTGAATTTAGAAAATGGACCTGTTCGGGGTCGTGTAAGTAAGTAATTAATCAATAATCAGTTGCGTATATTCATTGATACCACCTCCATTTCGGTTCACATCTTCTCATCTTATCATCCTTGCTTCGTTTTGTATGATGTTTGGTGGATATGCGCTCATTCCTCCCGTTCGTAACGCAGGAAACACGCAGCTATTCCTCACTCTCTTCTCAGCACATACCATTCTTGGAATAGTTGCTATACTTCATACAAGCAAGGTACTTATCGAACGCCCTATCGTACTTTGGATGGTCTTTCTGTTGTCCCGCTTGTTAATTTTCCCAATGCTCCCCTGGCTTTCCGATGATGTGTTCGGGTATTTATGGCATGGCGAGCTCACGCTCAATGGGTGGAACTGTTATGTCTATCCTGCGAATGCTCCCGAGGTGGCATATTTACGCAATCCACTTTACGAATTACTCGCTTATAAGACGCATCCCGCTATTTATCCACCACTTGCGGAGATTTGCATTGCGCTTGGCTCATGGCTTGGAGGACTTTTTTCCAATTCCTGGCAGAGTGCGTTCTTTGGATGGAAAGTGGTACTTTTTTCGGCTGAAACGTTAGGTTTTGGACTGCTTCTTAAAGCAAAAAAACATACCACATATTTCTCACCGGCTCTCTATCTCCTTCTCCCGCTTCCTGTTGTAGAAATCATGGGGCAAGCGCATAATGACGGACTTGTCGTCGCACCTTTGGGGGGAATGATCTATATTCTAGCACGTTTTTGGAATAATCGTACGATAA
Organism: Bacteroidota bacterium; assembly: GCA_052035765.1. Lineage (GTDB taxonomy): Bacteria > Bacteroidota > Ignavibacteria > Kapaibacteriales > UBA961 > JADJXV01. The sequence continues at coordinate 530 of JBPOHH010000047.1, read as the reverse complement.
AGTGGGAATGGATTACCGGAGCGCTCATCGCGTCAATGACGATGATGAAGCTGATCCCTGCAGTGCTGATTATACCGTTTGCAAGACTGAAAATATCACTTCGTCAGAAAATACTTCTGATGGTATCTCTTGGTATTACGTCACTTACCATCGCCTCAATATTTTTTTATGACCCACGGGCAATTTATAATTTTCTTGGAATTCTTCAATTCTACAACCAAACTCAGTTCAATAGTCCGCTTCTACAGCTCATCCGTGGTATTCTCGAACTAGTTCAGGTGCCGAATTGGTGGCTAGTCGCGCCGTCGGTGGTTTCGGTGCTGCGACTAGCGGCAATAGTAATGATTGGACTTCTGATTAAGCCGCAGTCCTTCCGAGGTTTCAGCGGACAATTACTTGGCATTGTGGCTGCCGCTACGTTCATTTCACCCAAAGTGCATCCATGGTACTTCGTACCGCTCCTTTTTCTAAATACCGTTGTGGGCTGGCGATGGTTGGCTTATGGCGCACAGGCGATGATGCTTTCGTAT
>JBPOHH010000609.1:0-4286 GCA_052035765.1 Bacteroidota bacterium | reverse complement strand
CTAACGGAGAGAATCATGTCTCCTCCGCCTTGATAGGGTTTCATTTTTTCTAATAATGCACGCTTGCCGTAGAGCACACCAATACCGGTCGGCGCATAGAGTTTGTGACCGGAAAATGCATAAAAATCACAACCCAAATCCTGCACGTCAACCGCTATATGCTGCACTGCCTGTGCGCCATCGAGAAGCACCGGAATACCACGTTCATGCGCCATCTCGACCATACGCTTGACAGGATTGATGGTGCCGAGCGAGTTCGACACATGCACAATCGACACAATTTTCGTGCGTTCCGTGAGTAATTGAGCGTATTCCTCAAGGTTGATTTCCCCTGCGTCATTGATGGGAATTACCTTCAAAATTGCACCTGTTTCTTCACAAAGCATCTGCCAGGGAACGATGTTTGAGTGGTGCTCCATGGTGGAAATGAGAATTTCATCACCTGCACCAACATTCGCCTTGCCATAGCTTGAAGCGACAAGATTCACTGACTCGGTCGTGCCGCGGGTGAAGATTATCTCCTTGGTTGAGCTTGCGTTAAGGAACTTTTGCACCGTCTTTCGCGCGGTCTCATAGCTGTCGGTCGCTTGCTGACTCAGGAAATGCACGCCACGGTGAATATTACTGTTAATTGTCGAATAATACCTCGACACGGCATCAATCACCACGAGCGGCTTTTGCGTCGTCGCTGCATTGTCCAAATATACAAGCTGCTTACCGTAGATTTTTTGATGTAATATCGGAAAATCCTGTCTGAGAAGTTCGTTGTTGAGTGTGTTCATAGAAATGCTAGAGTACGATTATCAAAAAGTCAATTCCTCCACCGCATAGAGTACAGTTTATGCTGCCGATGCAAAGACATCGTCGCTGCTGTCATGCAAGCGCTCGGCAATTAAATGGTCAAGCGCTACCCGCAGCGGCTCTAAGGTAATATGCTCAAGGACATCCACCGCAAAGGCATGAAGCAATAATGCACGCGCTTTGTCGGCGGTGATGCCGCGGGAACGCATGTAAAAGAGAGCTTCTTCATCGAGTTGACCGCTTGTGGCACCGTGCGAACATTTCACATCGTCGGCAAAGATTTCGAGTTGCGGCTTGGTGTTAATCGTCGCCGTGTCGGAGAGGAGAATTGTTTTGTTGGATTGATACGCATTCGTTTTTTGCGCATCTTCACGCACGATAATTTTACCGTTAAAAACGCCTGTCGAGCGCTCATCGAGAATATATTTGTAGAGTTCATTGCTTTGGCAATGCGGTGTTGCATGATCGGCAAGCGTATGATTATCAATAAGTTGGCGTTTGCTTCCAAGCGCCACTCCATAATAATTTGCCTCGGAATTTTCACCGCCAAGCACTGCGTTATGATTGTTTCGCACAAACGCACCGCCAAGCGTAACCGTGACCGCCGAATACCTGCTATCGCGTTCCTGCCGGACAAACGTACTCTGCACTGAATACGCTGTATCGCTGTCATTTTGAATAATATACTGCCGAAGATCGGCATTGGCTTCGACTGAGATATTCGCCACAGAATTGGTAAATCCTGCATTCGCGCCAATCGTATGTGCAGAATGAATAATCGTCGCCGCACCACTCCGACCGCACGTAATAATATGCCGCGGATGCACCATGACCGGACACGAACCCGAGTCGGTAATCATCATAATATGCACGGGTTTTTCTAATTGAACATTATTGGGAATGGCAATAAATGCTCCATCCTGTGCAAGCGCCGCGTTGAGCGCCGTAAATGCTTCGTTTTTCTCTGCTTCATGGGAGAAGTGTCCTGTTAATGAGTCAGGAGATTGCTTGAGAATTTCCGCGACATTCCCTACAACTACTCCATTCGGAAGTGGACTCACCTGCGAGAATTCACGAGAATACATTCCGTTGACAAATACCAGTACATGCGCATCAACTCCTTGAATCATGAAAGAATTAACATGGTCTTGAGTGAGTGCGGATGTACTCCCGGTTGCCGTCACAAAAGGAAGTGCAATCGCCGGCATAACATTGGCATATTTCCACTCTTCATTGCGGATAGTGGGGAAGCCAAGCTCTTGAAAGCGTGCCATTGCCTCGCGGCGCAGAACATTCAAGGGCGTTTCACGGCTGCCGTTGAGCGAAGATTCACGATGGGAGAATTCTGTAAGTAAGCGTTGCTTGAGGTCTAAATTGTCGGACATTGTTCTCTGTAGAAATAAATAGTATCAAAAATAACTTATTGAATATGAAAGACTTGAAATGTAGAATGCCGGGAGGTCTCCATGCGGCAAAGGTATATGCCCCGTGGCCAATTCACTGATGTGCGGAATTCATGGGTACCGTTTACGTTCGTCGAGGCGTCAAATGTAGCAATTTTTTCTCCGAGAATTGAATACAAGGAAAACACAACGTTTGACATAAGGGGCAGAGTGAATGTGATGCAGAGTTCAGTATTTCCGGAGGATATCCGGTCAATGGACTGCCCGGCGGCGTCAGTGCTTTCGCTCACGCCATTGACGGTTACTCTGCGATAGACGGCGCCGCCGTTTGCGCCGACGAGCACCTGACCGAGGGCATTGATACCAAATGAGTAGGAGGCATTCCCTTCAATTCCGGTATTTTCCGAAACCCAGGTAGTACCATTATCGGTGGAATGATAGACGCCATTGAAGCCTGTCGCTGCGTAGATGTCCTGATCGTTGCACACGAGTGCATTAACCGCGCTGGTGATGTCGGACGTGGTATAGTCCCAGGTATCACCGCGTGTAGAGCTGCGAAACACGCCGTATTGGTCTGTGCCGGCAAACACTGCACCGGCTGAATTTACGGCAAATGAGCGTACGCTATTGAGGCGTACATCGGCGGTAATTGGCTTCCATATATCTCCGCTATTGGTCGATATAAACAATCCCTCGCCATCGGTCGCAGTGATCACCGTGGTACTGTCGATAGGCATAAGCGCAGTGATTCGGAGTGTGGAGAGTCCGGTGTTTACAGGCGCCCATGTACGGCCCAGGTCAGCTGACCGGAATATTCCTCCATCATGCGTACCTGCATAGAGAGTGCCGTTACTGCTGAATTGTAAAGATTTTACGATGAGACTCGTGAGACCTGTATTCGACAGTTTCCATGTCGTGCCGTGATTGGTTGAGAGATATATACCTTTGATAGTCGCAGCAAGAATGATGCTATCGCGCGTGGCAAAAGCATTAACATAGTTATTGGAAGGGAGAGTGGATTTTTTCCACGTGGCACCGTGGTCTGTCGATGTATAGGTCGGCGCACCGGTGTTGACACAAGCAAATAAATTTCCGTTGCCTGCCTGCCCGAGCGATATGACAGCACCAATTTTTTCGCCGTCGAACGTACCGGTACGTTCCCAAATTTCAGCCGCGTCCATGCCTACTCTGCTGCAAACTGCGACGAGAAAGACAATCAAAGAGGTACGTATGTTCATCGTGTAATCCTTATATGAGGTGGTTGCGTAAGAACAAGAAAGCCGCACAATATTCGCACGGCTTCCTTGGACTTACATTACTTGCAGATGATGTATAATTACCTTTATATATTTGAATTACTTCGTTCTCGAGAATTCAATTCTGCGGTTTTTCTTTTTATTCTCCGGCGTATCATTCGGAGCAATCGGACGGTCGGGACCGAATCCTTTGGTGCTCATGCGGGATGCGCTTACACCACGATCAACGAGCCATTGCTTAACTGATTCTGCGCGGTCGAGTGATAATTTTTGATTCTTATCACGTTTGCCGACATTATCGGTATGACCGGAAATTTCTACCTCGATATCCGGATTATCGACCATTGTGCTGAGTGCTGCCTGTAGAATCGTATCGGATGATGGGGTAATAATCGCTTTACCGGTTTCGAATTCTACGCCGTCAAGCACGATTTTCTTGCCGAGTTCCATTTTCGGAATTTCTTTCTTCACGTCATCGGAGGCGACGAGTGGATTGGTACCGCGCTTTACTTCGACGCCGTCAAAGACCGAACCGCGATCGGTATCCTGATCTAACGGATTAGTTTTGTAGCGATTTACTTCTTCGCCGTCGGAGAGTGTGTCGCCATCGGTATCTGCTTTGAGCGGATTCGACTTGACGGTATTGACTTCATTACCGTCGTTCAAGCCATCGCCGTCGGTATCTGCCTTGAGCGGATCGGTTTTGTGATTATTCACTTCTGCGCCGTCATTGAGGCCATCACCATCGGTATCTGCTTTGGTCGGGTCTGTCTTGTGAGTATTGACTTCCGCACCGTCATTCAAGCCATCGCCGTCGGTATCTGTT
>JBPOHH010000811.1:0-2592 GCA_052035765.1 Bacteroidota bacterium | reverse complement strand
GGTGTCGAGCGGATGAGTCCGTTGGGAATCTGAACGTATGGCTTATGAACGACCGACGGACGGATACGGTAGAGCCATGAACGCTGATTAACGTGGCGTGGAGCGGTAAATGCTGTGCCGCTAACCTGTTCGGCGTAGAGCCCGAGCGGAGCTTTTTGAGGAGAATTCTGTCCTTGAGGAAGAGCGCCGGCAATTGCTTCGGTTGCAAACTCGTTGCCAAAGCCGGAATTGTATAGAAATGCCATGGATAATCCTAGTATGTTGAATGTTTGATGGATATGTTTTTCGACAAAAATACCATTCAATTTGCGTATTTTGACCTAAATATTTTTTGATTCCTAAATTCTTGACCATAGTTAGAAGTGAACGTCTGCCCAACTCATGAAAATACTCCAACTCTCTCCGCAATTTCCCTTTCCCGATGATGACGGTGGTCGTATTGTCATCGCAAACTTTACACGTTCTGCTGCACGCCTTGGCGCAGAAGTTACTCTGTTTGCTCTCGGTGACAACACGCCCGATGCCCGCGCACTCCGTGAGGCAGAGCAAAAGTACTGCAAGGTAGAATTATGCCGTCACTCAACGAAAAATACGCTCTTTCGTATCGGAATTTCTGCCGTGCTGCCGGTGTCGATTTATATGTGGAAACATCAGGGAACGGATGTAATGAAACGACTTACAGAGGTCATGCGGCGTGAGAAATTTGATATTATTCATGCCGAACATTCCTGTATGACGACTGCTGCGTTATTTGCTCAATCTCTTCAGAATATTCCGATAGGATTGCGTCTGCACAATTTGGAATGGATTATCTGGCAGCGCTACTCCGACACCTTGCCCGCATCGAGTCCGAAACGTCTGTATGTCGCCCGGCAAGCGCGCCTTTTGCGGGAAGCAGAGACCAAGATGTACCCTAAAATGCAGGCGGTATTTTCCATTACCGAACATGACAAACAGAAAGCCCTTGAGCTGTCACCCACATCTAATTTGATCGTCGCATCACCCGGTGTCGATCCCGACGATTGGCAGCCGGATGAATCTATCACACGTAATCCTAAAGAGTTAGTAATTGCTACGACCTACAAATGGATTCATAATGTTGAGGGCGTTCGTTGGTTCGTTGAGAATGTACTGCCCCTTGTTCGCGCTGAAATACCCGATGTGCGCCTGTCAATTATCGGCAAGAATCCGCCCGATTATTTTCATCAATGGAAAGACCAAGGCGTCGATGTGATCGGCTATGTCGAGCGCGTGCAGCCATATATGAGTCGGGCTGGAATCTCCATCGCACCACTTTTTGTCGGCAGCGGTGTGCGTATTAAAATCCTCGAAGCAATGGCGATGGAATTACCGGTTATTGCCACACCCGTCGCGATGGAGGGGATCGCTGCATCTGAACGTGAAGGACTCTTCGTATCGGACAATCCGGAGACCACAGCCCGGCAATTGATTGATATTATAAATAATTATGATAATTACACTTTATCCCGGAAAGCTGCCCGTCAGTTCGTACTCGATCATTTTACGTGGACACGGTCAACCGAAACTATGCTCGATGAGTATCGGCGGTTGATGTAATTCTACCACTGATACTACACCATAACTTCTCAATACACAAAAGGCGAATCCAACGATTCGCCTTTTGTGGTAGAGGGAATTCAACATCAAAATGTAAACGATGCTTCGGCTGTTGCGTAACGGCGCAGAATCGTACCGCCGAAGATTTGATAATGCTGTCTATCGAGCAAGTTGAAGACATTGACGCCAAGTCGTAAATCTTTGGTGAAATTATAACTTGCATTGAAATTAACCACCCAATACTCCGGCACGCTGCCTTGTACTGTACCTGCCACCCATTCAAAACCTTTCGCGCCGTGAATATTGACGCCCACGTCAAATACGCCACGCTCTTCGTATTGCGCGCCGAGATTGATGCGGGTAGGCGAGGTGTTCGGAACAATCTTCTGTGCCGTAACTTTATTTTCGACGATGTCATAGTCGAGGAGTGCGATATTGCCTGTGAGGAGTAAGTTGTTGGTAGCATAGTAGTTTACGCCGAGTTCGACGCCATACTCGTTGATTAATCCGATATTTGTCGGAGTGATGCTGAGTGCGGGGCGCCCTGTCTCTACGTCGAGTGAGAGTCCGCTGTAGCGATCATAGGTAGCAGAGCCGACCATTGCGCGCATCATGGAGTCTGCCTGTACATTGCCGTAGCGGATTGTGGTAAAGTATTCGGGTGCAAGACCACCAAGCGCTTGAGAAATGAAATTAGATCGGTTGTTCCAGTATGCATCCACCGTAACATAGAGATTTTTAGAGATAATACCTTTGTAGCCGATTTCGTAGGAGAGCGCTGTTTCGACTCCGATATTAGGATTCCCAAGGAATAATACCTGTGGTGTAATCGATGGTAAATTGAGCTTTTGAACGCCCGTTTGAGCAGAAATAATGGAGTCAAATCTCGCTAAATTGACCGTTGGAGGCAGTCCACCGACCACTGAACGTCGGAACTTATCACCATAGCTAGGACGGAGGAACGAACGGTTCACCGTCGCGCGGAAGGTATGATTTTCAATCGGCGTATAGATG
>JBPOHH010000845.1:0-5683 GCA_052035765.1 Bacteroidota bacterium | reverse complement strand
CGATCTCTTCCGTAAGAATATTTTCTTTGAATTTACGGATAACTTCCTGAAAGGTGAAGGAGTTGCAGTGCGGAATAGCTACAAAGACAACTTCAATGCGTTTTACAAAAACTTCAAAATTACCGATCAATTAATGCAGTCATTCCGTCAAATAGCCGAGCAAAAAGGAGTCGTCTGGAATGATGCTCAGTACAAAACCGATGAAGCGTTCCTCAGAAATCGTATCAAAGCACTGCTCGCGCGGTCAATATACGGAAGTCCTTATTTCTTTCCTATTTCCTTCGAAGATGATAAGCAGCTCAAAAAAGCGATTACCCTCTTCCCCGAGGCAACGAAAATTGCCAAGTTGAAATAAAAATCGCTCTTAAACTTCGTTCGGCTTCGTTTTCCGCCCATAGGAAAACGAAGCCGTTTTTATTACGTGCTTGGTTCATTCCTCTCGTCTCTCACGCTGATTGTTCGTATCAGTATAATTCGTTCTCAGTATAACTCATTATTTGTTTCATTGTAAGGTCAATTGTATGATGTACCGCATAAAAGTGGTCTGTGTGTTTCTTTGCTTCGTGGTGTTCGGTGGGATGATCACAGCCCATACCGCACAGGCACAAATGGCATATCCGGGCGAAGAACTTGAATATGAAGTGTCTTTTCTCGGCATTAAGCTCGGCACGATCAAAATGATCACCGAAGCGACGCAAACGCTGAATGGAAAAACAGTCTATAAAATGAAAGCGTATATTGATTCCCGGCCGGGTATTCCGTTCGTCGATCTTCACTCGGTATATGAATCATGGATGGATAATTCAGCCACCTATTCCCATCAGTTCGCCGCTAATACCAAGCAGAGCGAGAACAGTTGGATGTACGATAAGTATGTGTTTGACTACGACCATACCGTCATTCAAATGGAAAAATTCGAAGACAAAAAGCTCAAGTCGAAAAAGAGTATTACCACACCCAAAAAATGGAACGACGGATGCTCGCTCTTCTTCACTGCCCGGCAATTACTCTTCGCCAAGAAAAGTATCAAGATTCCAACCGTCGTGCAGGAAGATACCGTCTTTACCACTATCGCCTTCAGCGGTCGTAATGAAGATATTTCCATCGATGCAGTCGATTATCCGATCAAAACGACGTATTTCAACGGTGAAGCAAATTGGACCGGTATTTATGGAATTACCGGGAAATTCGAGGGATGGTTCAGTACCGATGACGCCCGCGTGCCGATTAAAGCTAAAATGAAACTCTATGTGGGAAATGCAACCATCGAACTCGTCAAATGGAAACGCGGATCCTGGCAGCCGCCGAAAGCTGACTAAACTAAACGGAGATGATAACTAAAAAAAGGCATTGTTCGCTTACGAACAATGCCTTTTTTATTTCTTCCAATTCCGGTGCTTATCGAATAACGTGCAGGAGTGTCGAGTGCGCTTGCTCTGCATTCTTGACGACGATGTAATAACTTCCGATGGGAAGGATACTTGAAGCAGTACCACCGATGTAACTATCAAATTGAATACTATTTTCACCTTGCTGCACATCAATTTCCCGGCTACAAATCTGCTGCCCAAGGAGCGTACTCATCGTGAGGGTGACGCGTTGGGCGCGGGTGGAATAATACCTGAGAATACTGCTTCCGCTCGTTGGATTCGGGATAATCGACATGCTGCTGCCGGATGATGTAGGATTCTCATTCACCGAAATACTGCCGGTATCGACGGTGATATAGTCTTTTTTGGTAATTGTGAAATCTTTGCTATTCTTTGTAACCTTGAGAGTTACGGAATAGACGCCCGGCACGGTGTAGGTATGCTCGGGATTATTCACCGTAGCCGCCGCACTCCCGTCTCCGAAATCCCATGACCATGCAGCGGGTCCGCCGGTCGATAAATCCGAGAATTTCACCGTAAACGGCGCGGGACCTTTGGTGGCATTTCCCTGAAAATCAGCCGTTACATTCGTCACTTCCTGTACGGTAATATAGGCGTTTTTGGTCGAAGTGTCGCTCTTGGTGCCGTTGGACACAATCAATCTCACAGTGTAACTGCCCGGCTGAGTATAGGTATGACTCGGGCTTTGCTCAGTGCTTGATTGAGTATCCCCGAAGCTCCAATTCCAGCTTGTCGGACTACCTGCCGATGCATCGGTAAATTTTACCGCTAGCGGCGCATCGCCTGATGTCTTGTCGCTCGAAAATCCTGCGACCAATGTGCCTGCACCGACCGTCACATCGACCGGCACGGATACCGGTGACGGGCAGCTTTTGAGAGTGACGACGAGAGTATACGAACCGCTCACGAGTGGCGAGAATGTTTTGTCGGTCGCGCCAAGGATTTGCTGCGTATTGAGATACCATTGATTACCGACGTCAGAGCTCGAGATGAGCGTGTTGCCGGTTTTGGTAATGGTCGGCTTGGGCGGCAGCGGTGTGCGGGTGACATTTTTCGAACCGTTCATCGTGGATTTACAGCCGGTGAGGACATGAACAGCCTCGACGGTATAATTTCCGGGAGTCGTCTGCAAGCCGAATTCAATCGCCACCCCGGTACCGTTTCTCGGTGTACCTACATTCGCGCCATCGACTTTGAGCTGATAGGCGATATTGGTATCTGATAAATAGAGTATAACGGGCACTCCTTTGTCGCCTTCGCAAAATGTGCCGCCGCCGAGAACATCATATTTTGTGGGTAACGGATTGATTTTTACCTTCACTTCGCCGGTCATGCTTTGCGTACAATTGGTCACGGCATATTTTGCCGTCGCAGTATAGCCTCCCGCGGCGGTTTGATTGCCAAACGATATCGCATTGCCGGTGCCGTTCACCGGTCCGCCCGTTGCTACGCCGTCGACTAATAATTGATAGCTGACACCTTCCTGAGAACCGCTGAGTCCTACCGCCACACCCGGGCCACCATTACAATAGACTCCACCACCGGTCATTGCAAATTTCTGTGGCAATGGATTGACGGTAAGTGTAATACTGTCATTCATTTGCTGTGAGCATCCGGTAGCTGTGTAGGTCGAGATAACGGTGTAGGTACCGACTATGGTCTGAAAACCAAATGACATCGGGAAGAAATTGCCTGCCTGAGGCGCGCCGACATTCGCGCCATCACGCCGGAGCTGATAATTTGCTCCAAGCTCGGTATTGTTGAGCCCGATGATGACACCCGGCCCGCCCTCACAGTACGAGCGTTCGCCGGTCATAGTATAGCGGGCAGGCAATGGATTAATGGCCAGGTTTGTGCCATTGTCTGTACCGACAGTAGAGGGATTAGAGCCAATGACGCGAATCCTGTATCGGTTCCCCTGAGGAGTGAGTGCCGGCATCGTAGCCGAAATAGTCCCATCCGTCGTGCCGGATAATGTGCCGATGGCAGTCGGCGTTGCAAAACTGCCGGAAGCATCCGAAAGCTCTGCCGTAAAGATATTTCCCGGAGTAAAAGTACCCGTCACCGTAAATGGTACCGAGACGGCACTGCTTTGACAGTAGAAAAACGGAATAATCGCAGACGTTGAGATAGTATTCAATGGGTTAGCAGCGGTATTCTGCTGCTTCGTTGACTCAGGTGTAGGATTGGCAGACGTTTGCGCGAGACAGGCAGGCGATAATGCCATGCAGATGAGAGAGAAAAACAGTAGTAAAGTTTTCATACATATCTCCCGGATGAGGGTAAAGTAGGGATAAATTAAGGTAAATACCCGCTGAGAATATCTTGTCGAACGACAGATACCGGCGGGGTTAGAATGTTCTGTGTGTACACCTGATGCCGAGTAATTAACCTCTACCAATCACTCGCATTGTGCTGCCTGCAAAATTACGATTTTTCATTGCATTACCACCACTCCGTACGAAGAATGACAGTACCGGATTCGTGGAGTATTCTTTAACTGATGTCGTACCCTATTCCTTACCATTATCCCCGATATCCTGTGTGGACGGCAATGGGTGACCGCAGGCGATGGGTGGGAGTATGCAGAAGGCGAACCCAATGTTCACCCTCACACCGAACGATACCGGCGCGGTACTCCTCGTGTGAAAATCGTCCTATCCGTTGGTTTTTCTTATTTTTGCGCCGCAATCAACATCACAAACTATCCAAAATCCGACGATGAAATACTTTACGCCTCATGAAGCCACGCTCACGCTGCCACTGGTCAGACGCATCGTCGAGGATATCCTTACTACCGGAAATGAACTCCGCGTATTGGTGCGCAATGCCGGAAATGCCGTCGCCAATAATCCCGAATTCGAGCGGCGGGTGAAGGAAATTAACGGGTATTTTGCCGAACTCGAAGAACTCGGCTGCTCATATAAAGATTGGGATTTTTCGATCGGACTCGTCGATTTCCCATCCATTATTGACGGCGAGACGGTGATGCTCTGCTGGCGGAGCGATGAAGCAAAATTGCAGTATTATCACGGAGTTGAAGACGGGTTTATGGGGCGGAAGCCGATACCGGATGCATTATTACACGAACACATTACTACCTAAAGGAACATCATGGAATTACGTTTAGACGGAAAGACCGCACTCGTCTGCGGCAGTACACAGGGTATCGGACGGGCAATTGCCGAGGAATTTGCCTTGGCCGGCGCGCGCGTCGTGCTCATCGCCCGCAACGAAGACGCACTCGCTGAAACACTTGCCGCACTCGCTGCACCGACAGCCGGCGAACATGCCTACCTCGTCGCCGATTTTACCGAGCCGGAGTCTGTACGCCGAGCTGTAGCAGGGTATTTGAACGAAGGACATCAAATTAATATCGTGGTCAATAATTCAGGCGGACCTGCTCCTGGCGCTGTGTCAGCGGCGAGACCTGAGGAATTCGTGCATGCAATGACGGTGCATCTATTGTGCAGTCAGACTATAATGCAACTTGTAGTAGGCGGAATGAAATCAAACGGTTATGGAAGATTTATTAATATCATCTCGACGTCTGTCCGTCAGCCGCTTGATGGGCTTGGCGTGTCAAATACGATTCGTGGAGCGATGGGGAGCTGGTCCAAAACACTCGCGACCGAACTCGCCCCGCACGGAATTACGGTGAATAATGTCCTGCCCGGCGCGACGAAAACCGGACGCCTGAAAGCAATTATCGCGCGGAAAGCGGCGGAGTCCGGTAAGTCCACTGCCGAAATCGAACATGAAATGACCGCCGAAATTCCCGCCAAGCGTTTTGCCGAACCGCGTGAAATCGCCCATGCCGCACTCTTTCTCGCCTCATCAAAGGCAGCGTATGTGACCGGGATTAACTTGACCGTCGATGGCGGGAGGACGAAGGCGTTGTGAGGTAGGGAAGTGATGGGTGGAAACGCCTCCTCTTTTAGTTATAGCCAATAATTTGTAGTGACATTCAACCTATTGCCATGCATGAGCTTATCACAACAATTGATGAAATTACAAGAGTCGCTTTAGAGCCAGCAATAGCAACGGACATAAGAGTCCTATTACTCGAGAAATACCTGATAAAGCTCTATTATTTGTCATTTGAATTAGTATTTGATTGTGATGTTATCGAATATCCCGAATCGTCGGAAGCTATTTTAGATTTTAGACACCAAATCGAATCGAATTTTAAAACTTTCGGGCTCTACAAAACAGTACCCGAACATTCTGACATATATAATTCAACTGAATTTGGAATTGGTGACGCAGTAGATGATTTGGCAGAGATACTG
>JBPOHH010000774.1:0-13794 GCA_052035765.1 Bacteroidota bacterium | reverse complement strand
GGTGATGGTGTGGAAATAGAGGATGGAATATGATTCCCGACATCCCGTTCGTTCGGTAACTACAGCTAAACGTCATGATATAGTGCTGTTGCGTGCTGCACATACGGAATGTGTGAAACAACCACCTAAACATTCGACCTCGCTGAGGTCGTCAATTCTTGGGTCGGCGCATTTCTACAAATATTCGACCTCGCTGAGGTCGTCGCTGCTTGGATGTATAAATGATGTATGACCTCAGAGAGGTCAAATGTTTGTAGCAAGATGGGAACAGAAGATTGGACGACCTCAGAGAGGTCGAATCTGTTACTGAAACTTATGCATACAAGGATAATCAGTACGTTTCTTAAGTATGTATGAAGGTCAGTTGTAGTAACTGACTGAACGAAAAATTCAATGAAATTTAATGAACTAGATTATGAAGTATTTATTTCTACTCCTTCTGTCTGTCTGCTGTGGACTTGTTACGCTATCAGCCCAGCCACCGATTGTTACTTCAGAGCTTTGGAGTCATCCTGCTACTAGGGGATATTACCCCTTCTTCATCGCTTTATCGCCGAATGGACAATATGCCGCTTACACCAGTGAATATGGGAAGTATTGTCATTTATATGATATCGAACATGGTAAGCGAGTTCGAACTTACACTCGACCATTTGGTTCTTTTGGAGGATTGGAATTCGGTCCTGTACAATTTACACCAAACTCTCAATATATGATGTATGGGATAGGGGCAAACCGAAGATCTACATACGATCTGGTATCTTGTCAGACAGGCGATATACATCGCACATTTACACCCAACAATACTGATGTCGAAATGCTTTCCTTCTCACCTGATGGTGCACGCGCTGCATTTGGAGGTGACAGTATTTTGTATGAATGGGATTGGGAAGCTAATACCATCATGCATACATTCGCTATACCACACGGTGCGCTTCTCGGCGATTATTCTCCGGACGGGAAATACCTTGCGGTAATAGATTATGATGGGAACGGATCGGTGATTCGTATGCTCGACGGCTCAATCATGTGCTCATTCTATTATAAATCGAAGACATACGGGGATAACCTGAATATATCATTTTCAGCTAATGGACAAGAACTGATAATACTTGGAAATTCTGGTAGCTATACTTTTACCTACTGGGATCCAATATCGGGTGCTTTTTTACGCGGGGTTAAAAATTTAAACGGTTTTTACAGCGGAGCAATAGCTGCTAATCGTAAAATAGCAGTGACAAATACATATAATAACACTATCTGGGATGCTGAAACCGGAACAGAATTAAAGACCATACCATTGTACAATGACCTCCCTATACGTTATCCCCCCCGCAATGCCTCGGCTCTTGAACTGAACGCTGACGGAACTATTCTTCTAGCTTTTACCGGCTATGCTTCAAGCGCTGCTGAAATAGAACTCTATGACACCCAAAAAGGCGAGCTTTCAAATACAATCACCGGTACACAAACAGAATACAAGCCTTATAGAAAGCATTTTTCACTAGATGATACCAAGCTAATCGGTGTTGGATCTGCAAAATTTAAAGTATGGGATATTACGACAGGAAATACACTCTATAGATACGATTCCGGTCCGTTTTCGGGATATTTTTCAAGTGTAGCGCATTCTACTGTTTCAGGTTCCATAGCAGTAAGTTTTAAAGATACTATTTATATTTATAGAGACATTACAGAAAAACCCACTACTATAGGATTATCCGGAAAAACTATTTATGATCTTGAATACAGTAATAACAGTGAGTATATAGCTTTTGGATATCATACAACGGGTGCAATACTCGATGAAGACTATCATTCAGGAATCGGCCTCATTGACACCAAAACGAACACAATTGCCATGATGAAAGAGCTTCAAGATATTAGTCCGATTAAATGGCTCCCCAATATAGTCACGGACATCTCTTTTAATGCGTCTGATG
This sequence comes from Bacteroidota bacterium, assembly GCA_052035765.1. Taxonomy (GTDB): domain Bacteria; phylum Bacteroidota; class Ignavibacteria; order Kapaibacteriales; family UBA961; genus JADJXV01. The sequence continues at coordinate 11,851 of JBPOHH010000774.1, read as the reverse complement.
AGCAACTGGTGGTACTTGCAGACGATTTATATGCAGTAATTTCTGTGCCGAAGTTTAAACTCATTCAATTTCTCTCGCCGGGACACCATGTAGGGGCAGTACGGTTTGCTCCCGATGGGACGCTCTTAGAAGTCGGAGAAAATGGATGGATACGGTATAAGATATCATCGACTGCCACAGAAACTACAGACGAATTTCTTATTCCCACACCAACCAATAGCCCGTATAGCAACGGATTTCCTAATCCTTATGCAATTTCGAATGACACTCGATTTTGCGCAATAGGTTATAAAGGTGGAAATCAAGCAGACGGAACCGACAGTGTACTTGTGGTTTGGGATATTATGAATAAAAAAGAAGTGGCTCGATTTAGGAGTGGAATTGAGTATGGGTATCTTGCTTTTACGCCTAACAACAAGATATTAATCAGTGTAGGGCTTGACGGTACGATCTGTGCTTGGGACATCGAACTGGCAACAACAGAAGTAGAAGAAGTCCATTCACTGATTACCGAAAGCAGAATGACTATTTCTCCCAATCCTGCTTCTGATGAATTTACAGTCCATTGTTTAGGAGCCGGAATACTCACCGTGCATGATGTTTTAGGAAGAGTATTGGTTAAAAAAGATCATTCATTGGAAACTGAGTCCATTATATCGACTCAAGATTTTACACCGGGTGTTTACTTTGTAGAATATAGTGAAAACTCAAGCAAGCGAAGTGTAGTTAAGATAATAGTTTACAAATAATAACGAAAGAATTCTCATGATAAAAACGTATGTTCTGATTCTTCTATTGATCTGCTGTTTACCGACTTCTTCACGAGCACAGGAATTTCAATGGAAAAAAGTGGATGGATTCTATGGTGATCGTATCAAATTCGCCCACAATGATACTTTTCTTTTTGCTATATCTTATGAATCAGGCGTGTACCGTACGGCTGATAAAGGAGTAACGATGGAAGAAGTAAATACCGGGTTGCCCAATGGAATGCCCAAAAATAGGATATACCGGATAAGTGCTATCACCATACATAATGGATACGTAATCATCGGGACAGATAGTGGTAGAATATACCGTAGTACCAACAACGGTGATTCGTGGGTTGAAGTAAGTAAGCAATTAGTAGGGAAAAACATCCACGCGTTTGGAAGAGTCGGCGATGTTCTTTTTGCAGGTACTGAAAGGGGTGTTGGTATCTACAAAAGTACAGATTATGGAGATACATGGACAGAATCGTATAACAACCCCGAAAATAATGTTATCAATTCATTTGCTACGATTGGAACAACTATCATAGCAGGTGGTAGATATTTAATTAGAAGTACAGATTATGGTGCTACATGGACAGACGCTTTTTCGGAGTATGGACTTGGAATTTCTAAACTTACGGCAAATTCTACGACTTTTTTCGCATCAACAAATACTACAGGGATGATACGAGGAGATAATGATGGCACACTCTGGTCAGATATTAATACTGGCATAGATGCCTCCTCCGGACCAAGTATTATGTCTACTTATGCAACAGATAATCGAGTATTTGCAGGAACTTTTTCTGAAATATATCAAAGTACAGACAAAGGAGAATCATGGAAAAACATTAGTAACAATCTCAGTGGAGGTGCCGAAGATTTTGCAACTATCGGTTCAACAATATTTGTGGGTTCCAATGTTATACTTCGTGCAGAGTTACCGGTCAGTGTTCAAGAGTCAGCTATGGATTCTGACTTTTCTATTTTTCCAAATCCTGCGGATGATATAGTAAAGGTCATGGGTTCAGGTACTGGTATCCTAGCTGTTCGCGATGTTTTGGGAAGAGTGATTATTGAAAAAGCTCACTCCCTAAACACTGGGACTTTGATATCCACACGCGATATGCCAACCGGTGTTTATATTGTTGAGTATAACCAAAACTCAGGCAAGCGAACATTACAGTCGCTTGTAATTCACAAATAAATAGCTTGATCTCTCACTTGCCGTTCGTTCGTTAACAACAACTGTGCATCAACATGTATCAAAAAAAAAACGGACCACACATACGGAATGTGTATAAAAACCAAACATTCGACCTCGCTGAGGTCGTGATTTCTTGGGGCGGCACGTTGCTATAAATGTTCGACCTCGCTGAGGTCGTGATTTCTTGGGGCGGCACGTTGCTATAAACATTTGACCTCACTGAGGTCGTCATTCCCCCCGTTCTGTCGGTTATTGCATCCAAACGTCAATACTTCTCCATGAAACTTCTGTTGGAAAGAATGTCCTATACGTTGATAGTAAGAAGAGAATCACAAGTTGCGAGATGTTGTAACTTTCAGTTAACATAAGAAGGAAACACTTATCCACAGCAGATGCGCAGTACCGTTTACAGTTGACGGACGTTTGGAAACAACCGAAAGAACGTGAAGTTGACAAGACCTACAAACGCCCTCCCGAGCCGCTCGTTTCCTAGCGAGCGGCTCGGTGTACACGACTGCACGAACGGTAAACCAAACGGCAAACCGAACGGCAATCAGAGCCGCTCGCGAAGAAGCGAGGGGCTCGGTCAGCTTGACCAAAAACCGAGGGCATCGCGAAGACGCGATATACTCGGCAGAACTACCTCCCAATCGCCGCATTTACACACCCAAACACTGCTTCTAACGACCGGAAAGTTGCTTCTAACGACCATACAATCTGCTTCTAACAACCGGGAAGTTGCGTCGGACGACCATACACTCTGCGTCGGACGACCAAAAAGTTGCGTCGGACGACCTTACACTCTGCGTCGAAAGACCAAAAAGTTGCGTCGAAAGACCAAAAAGTTGCGTCGAAAGACCTTACACTCTGCGTCGAAAGACCAAAAAGTTGCGTCGAAAGACCAAAAAGTTGCGTCGGACGACCTTACACTCTGCTGCGAACCATCCGAAATATGCATCGACCACGCTCAAACCTCCCCAGAAAACAAACTCCCTCCTGACTAGACTCCAGCTTCAGCTGGAGAAAAGAGAAAACCAAGGTATTCGGCTTTAGCCAAATCTACACCTGCTGATAACTGTAAGTATTCATAAACCATGACTTGTGATGAATTTAACGGGCAATTTAAATTTTCAAGCGGTTCTGGGTGTTTTTATGCAAATATTCTTTGGTTAGTTTCTTGCAATACCGTAAGTTACACCCAACCACACCGGTTTTCACAAAACTCTTGTGGCGCGTCGGGCTTTTATCACAGCGAATATCGTCGGTATAATTATCTTATTTATCCTTTATTTCATGGAGTTAGCATGAACCAACGCTACAATGTGCCTGCCATTCATACAGCCACATTCCCGGCCCACTTGACTGAAAACTTCAGTCATAGCCCACAAACTTGCTCGGATATAATCCGAGCCGCAGAACGCAGAACGCAGAACGCACTATTAAAATTCGCAAAGAACATTAGCTTTGCAGTGCTTCTACTTATAGCGATGTTAACCTCCCCACTCAAATCATATAGCCAATCGCCTACTGTCATCTTCAACTATCCAATGAATAACGCTACCAACGTTTCATTCCGTCCTGTTATACGTCTCAAGACTCATTATAAAATCGTCACGAATTCGATAGTACATAATATGTATGATCGCGACTCCCTTGACACCTCACTTCCGACCGCTCTTCTTGTACCGAAAATTATAGCGGATAGTTTGCCAATTCTCGTCAAATATACTTCTACGCTTGGTGCTTATACCTTTGTAAATGATACAACGCTTGAGTTTCAACCGTATGGTGAATTACTTCCACTCACAAAATATCTGCTCATTATCGGTACTCTCAAAGTGTGTATGCCCAAAATTACCGGTCCGGGATATGATACTGTAGAAGTACAGCATGACACAATCTCCTTTACCACTGTAAACCTTGCCTATGGACTGGTTGCTGCATCGTATATTCACAAGGGTTATACTCTTTGCGGGGATACATTATCACTCCAGTTCAACAGAAAACTATTATCATCTACTTCACCACTTGATAGCGCTTTGATTATCATGAAACGGTATGATAGTACAGAAGTTATCAATGACTCAACGAGTATTCCCCACACAACACCCGTGCCCCTTACTGTATGGGTTGACCCATCGGATAGTACCATTTTACGAGCATTGCCAGATTCTACCTATATCCCGGGAAATCGATATTATGTGACTGCAAAAGTTAGTGAATTGTCCGGTGAACCTGATGATGACATAACATCGTTCCTCGTTCAGAAAAGCTATTATCAAGTATCAATGAATAGTAAATCGTATGATACATCTTATAGCGTACCCTCCTACTGTACAGTTTATCCGGCTGACAAATCAAATTACACGTTAGGCGATACAGTTACCATTCATGCACAAGCCGATTCCAATTTTTTATTTCTGAGATGGGAGTCTAAAGATGTGCCAAGCATTGATTCAAGTACGATTTCTACTCTTCAGCTTCCTGCGGTTACAAGTTGCCATTTACTGAGTGATATTGCTTTGACAGCTGTTTTTATCAGGAAGGACACTGTAACGGTAACAGTTGGTGACACAACGAATTTAACGGTGGCCGTATATAATGATACCAACGGCTATCTTGGAGGAGCAGGAACGTATCAACTAGCACCGGACCAAACAATTACTACCGTTGCTACTCCCGACAGCGGATATGCCTTTACAAAATGGAACGCGCAAAGTATAGGACAAGTTCCTTCGATAGAAGAGAGGTCAGAAAAAAGAGTCACGTGGAGGAATAATGGGACAAACATTTTGGTGAATACAGAAGGGCCTACTACACTTTTTGCACCATGTTATGTTACAAAGCTTTGTGTTCATGTAGTTGCAGCCGATGAGAACAACAAGCCGTGTAATCCCAAGGGAAACAGAGATAAAACATATAGTAGTCAAAAAATAGAAAATCTATATAGCTCTCATGTAAATCCAATGGACATAGTAGATATTTATATAGACGGAGTTCAACAATCCGGTATGCCCGCGTGTAAAGAAAAACCAATAGGATACCCAAATCCAAATTGGAATTTCAATGTAATTATAAGAATTAAAACAGGATATACTGATTGTTGGACTATTGGTGGGCATTATTACGGACCAGAAGCTGAAAATGAACAAAAACTCCATCCCGACGGTGAAGAGGATGATCCATTGACTGTTTGGGATGAGACAAAAGAGTTTCGCGGTACATTTGCTGGAAGTTGTCCCAATCCAAACCATTTTTCTTTAATACTTAAACCGAAAACCAGAAAATTAACTGTAATAACTGATCTTGTTTTTAAATCGGCTGAATGGAGTCGTTTGATTGGACTTTGGACTAATATTGAAGCCGAGCAAAATTCTGTTCAATTAGATAAGGAAGTAATAGTTCGAGTGTGGAAGGAATGCAGAGTTGATTTACTTCCTATAAATCCCAACGTTCCTCCACCACCCCCACAGTTTGAATGGGTTGACATTACACAAGATGCTATAGTTCAGAATTTTAATCTACCTTGTAACACTAGAGTGAAGGTCATGGTCGATTGGATAGAAAAAGAAGAAGACAACTTGGATTTCAGTTTTGTTGAATGGAAATGTACAGGCGAAGGTAAAAAGTGGAGACATCCTTATGGTAGCTGCCCACCATTTGAACCAGATCATAATGAATTCGTTTTTGTAATGGATGATAATGACCTGTATGTTAAAGGAATTGCTCGTGAAGCATTTCGACTTCAACGTGTTCATTTGATAGAAGACAATGGTGGTGCTACACCAAACAAAACATATAGACCTCAGAAACTAGATAAAGACCGGCTCGCAGGACATATACATCGAGACCTTAACATTACTCATTATCAAGTACCACAAAAAGTTACAAGAATAGATTTTAGATTTAGCCATGCTTTTACTCCAAGTTCTATTAGTGGAACCAGTAATATAGAATGTAAAGAAACACCTGAACCGCAAGATCCAAGAATTGATTGGGATGCTCACGGTCATTCTCCATCAACTCTTACATATAAACCAATAAATGGATTTAATGCTATTTGTCCAAATGGAATTGGTAGTGATATTGTTAACTTTAATTTGAGTACGATGCGCGGCAGTGGAGCTGACGCTGTACGAGATGGGATACCACACGCGAAAGAGTTTACAACCAAAGTTAAATCAGGAATTACTCTTAATTCTAATCCCTTAATACATCTCTATAAAGAATATTCATTTCTATTTGAAACGGAAATGCCGGGGTTAGATATATTTCTTAAAGAAATTACTCCATTAGAAAAGTCCGGACTTGACGATGGAAATAACATAGAGTTATTTTCTTATGCTGATGCAACGGTGATGAATAATGGGAAAGAAATTGCAGCTGGATATGGGAATGGATATGTAAATAAACCTATGTGTCAACAATGCGGTGTAAATATTGATCTTACAAATAATCATCTTTGTTATGAAATAGTTGAGGTAGGTTCGACTTTAAATTATGGAATGAATGAAGGAAGTAGAATACTTAGAATGGATAAAATGAGAAAGAATGACATAGTTTCCGCTTGGGCAATATCGTATGATTATGATGGAACAGGATATGAATGTTGGGATGTACATTTTACTTCTGATAATCAAAGACCTACACGTTTATTCCGAGATCCCATTCGCACTGAATGTGTTGCCTACAGTTTAGGAGCTCTTGGAGTGGGGTCAATCGTCAGTGCAATAGTTGATGGGGCAGCCTCTGGGATTGGAAGTGCTTGGGCAGCAAGTCAGACGCTTTTTTTGCCGCTTTTAGGTTTTGCGTTAGCCATTGCTTTAGCATGGATGATTTTTTATTTCACTGTATTGAGAACAGATCATGACGATCTTGGTAAAACTACTTGGGGGTATTATGATTGGTATCGTCAGAAGTTTGGAGGTCATCGACGAATAGATGGAAACCCCAAAACAGATGGTATAATAAAACACGTGGTGCGTTTCCGACTAAATAACAGTAGAGACATTCCTCCACCTCCTTAACTATTAAGATTCTACGCAGAATTTAGTATAATCTGTCCTATATGATTACATCTCTTTATTACACTAAATATTTCGATATCAACTATGAAAACATATAAACAAAGATTAGTATTCCTATACTTATTGGTGATGTGTATAATGCTTCAACAATACGCCATAGGACAAGTTATCGACTGGGAGCCTACTGAGGCTGCATACCGTACAGATATATGCTGTATGGCACATAACGGCACAATACTCTTTGCCGGGACTCACGAAAAAGGAGTTCTTCGCTCAGCAGACAATGGTAAAACTTGGGAAATTGCCAATAATGGGTTGAATATTGACAAGCAGCGGCTCCAAATGTTCGAAATGCTGTCGATTAACGGCTGGGTGTTTATTGCTACCTCACGAGGTATTTACCGTACAAATAATGATGGCGTTTCTTGGTCACTATCCGGCAGCCCGTTGTTTATTCAATCGATGGTAACGAATGGCAAAGCAATCTTTTATGGTGCAGCTACGAATGGTGCATCCGATGGAATTTACCGCTCGACAAACAACGGAGACTCATGGCAGCTTGTCAAGCCGAAGGTGTTTACAGTATATTTAGCAGATGGTGACAGTGTATGGATTGAAGATGAAAATTCCAACACAAAGAAAATATCCATATCGGCAGATGGAGGGAACACCTGGGAATCGATTCAGCCGGTAGGCAATACAATAGTTCGCCCTAAATTTTTTAAAAACGGTACAACGATATTTATGACAGAAATATATATATCAAGTGCCGGAGGACTCTTACGCTCGGATGACGGTGGTGCTACGTGGACTCTTGTTGAAGCGGCAAGCTATGGTGCTAAGACTGTGTTTGTCTTTGATGGATGGTTATTTGCCGGTAACTATCGTTCAAAAGATAATGGTGTAACGTGGGAATCGACGAATAAAAATATCGGAACCTATGCAACAGCCATCGGCAAGACAATGTTTTTTGGAGAGTTTGAAATGTATCGTTCCAATGACTATATAAAAAGTGTATCACAAGTAAAATGTTATAACTCTATTTATTCTTTATATGTAAGCAAAGATATGGGGTTGTATATTGGTACAGATATTGGTTACTTTGTATATGGTCAAACAAAATATGTACGAAGAGACTTAGAGTATAACGAAAATCACGTTTATTATTCTATAGCACAAAAAGGTAAGTCGATTTATGTTGCTACTGAAAAAGGGATTTATGCATTTGCTGATACTCTTGTATTTCCCGTATCTTATACTAATATTGGATTATCAGGTCCAATTTATTCACTGTGCATCAATGGTACAACAATATACGCAGGCAGGGATGATGGTGTTTACAGACTTATGGATGGCTCTTTAAATTGGGAGAAGCAAACACAAATAGGTAATACTCACGTTCGAGCAATTGCCGTAAATAAAGGAATTATTGTCATAGGTTCCGACAACGGCGTCTATATCTCCACCAATGACGGTCAGACATGGACGCAAAAGAATACCGGTCTAACCACTACTAAGATCCAAGCTCTTTTCGTAGAAGGAAATAGAATACTTGCAGGTACGCCTCAAGGAGTATTTCTTAGCACGAATGGGGGAACAACATGGACAGCAATGAATACCGGACTCTCGAATACCAATGTTCATTGTGTTGCCATTCTGTACGGTAAATTCCTCGCCGGCACTGATGCAGGCGTCTTTGTATCGAAAGATAATGGCAACTCGTGGCAACAAAATCCTACAGATTTGGTAAAAAGCGTAGTAACTGCATTTGTTACATACGAACTTAATGGTATGGCTCGTCTTGCCGCCGGCACGCAAATGCAGGGTGTATTTTATATCTATAATTACAAAGAATTCTCGTCAGTCGATGAGCAGCCCCTCACTTCCGACCCAGAAGTCTATCTATCCCCCAACCCGGCAAGCGACCACATAACCGTCGAGCTTGACAATGAAGGCACAGACTGCACAATAACTCTCTACGACTTATACGGTTCGTCGGTTGGGAGCTATACTGTTGAAGGTCGGCGTTCTACTATTAATACCGACTATCTTTCAAGCGGCGTTTATACGTTACGCGTGCAGTACGGCGAGCGCACCGCATCAAAAACCATTGCTATTATCAAATAGCAGAACCTAACTAATCTTCCAAATAACAATGTGAGGAAAATCAAAATGAAAACTCTACTAATGATACTCATGCTTGGAGTGGTCAGTACCCTGCAAGCGCAAACAAGCAATGTTCAGCTTCTCTACCCATTAGGCGGTGAAAGTATCACAGCCGGAGAAAATTTCAATGTTAAATGGGAGTCCGATGCCGACTCGGTATCTATAAAAGTGGTGAATATTGCGACAAAAGTTTCTACCGTCATCGCGGAAGGTGTGGCAGGCGCAAGCGGGACTTATACATGGGAAGTGCCCAGCGAACTAACAGGCGGAGAAATGTACTTGCTGAAAATAGAAGCCAAAAACCATGGAAGCTATTCATGGACAAAGGGCTTTCTCTCTGTAACCCGAAGCTCTTATGAACAAAGATCAGCACCCAAGACAAAAAGCAATGGTCTTACCGAGAGTAACACATTCATCAATACAAATGTAGAAGCCAAGGCAACTCCGGTTACGACGCAACAGACAATGCAGACAAAGAAAGAAGAATCGACTCTTTCAAGTGAAACAGAAGACGATGAATTCAACAACGCAACCATGATCTGCGAGCAAACAGTATGCAAGATCAAAACCTTCCGAATCGGCAGATTATACCCACAACCCGTTTCCGGTAATACCTTTACTATCGATGCAGAATCCTACGAAAATGCAACCAATGTAAAAGCTGAGCTTTACTCAATAACCGGGCAAAAACTGGCTACAATATGGGAAGGTAATCTAAAAAAAGGCGCATCAACAATAACGATGACCCTAAATGACATACCAAGCGGTTCCTATATCTTCTACCTCAAAAATAATAAAGACGAAGTGGTTGATTACAATCGACTTATTGTAGCAGACGGGCAGAAATAAAGTATTCCTCTTCCGAGAGTATCGCTTCCGAGTGATGCCCTCGGTTTCTGGGAAAGCATCGCACAACCCCGAGCCGCTCGCCAAGAAGCGAGGGGCTCGGAAGAAAAAAAACAAAAGCCCTGCTTGTCACTCTACAAGCAGGGCTTTTATATGTATCGCAACTAACTACTTTTTACCGTATTCTTTTCCATTAATCTTGGCATAGGTCAGTAAAAACGTCGGGGATTCTCCGGTCATTCGTACCGTGCCGACCATCGGTGCTATATTCCGGAAATAATCGCCATCAACATGCACGGAGGAATTAATCGTGCTCACACAATTGCTGAAGGTCGATGCCGGCGTTTCAAATGTTTGGTTACGCGCAACAATTATCTGATAATACGGAGTCATTTGCCCGGTGTCCGCCTCGCCATAGTCGGCGTAGAGTCGTTCTTCATTATTTTTCCAGCGGAATACCTTCGTTTTTTCCGTTCGATAGAAGGATGTATCAGCGAATTGATTTCCGGTATGCGTGGTAATTATTCTGAAATACGTCGTAGTGTTGATGAGTTCCTGAGCATCGCACACATCATACCGCATTCCGCGTTCGGAATATGTATAGTGCCATTGATCACCGACATGAAGCGGGAAATACACATTTGCGGCGGTATCAGTATTCACCGGTGCAGCAGTATCACTACAGGACGGCAAGATACAGGCCAGAAGTACAAAAAGAAAAGCAAGGGTTTTCATTGTCTTAATAGATAGTTGGAAGAAAATACATGGTGCCAAACATCTTCATGAGAGATACGTAACGGCGCGATATTCACCGCACTCATCATCGCTGAAACTGAGAACGTCAATCCAACTTCCGATGCACCGACGTAATCACTCCGAGCACCCGGAAATCATCATGCTCACGGATGTAGAGCGGCTCGTACTTCGGATTCTCCGCACGGAGAATTGGATGACCCTCTTCGGTCGCGAGTAAACGCTTGATGGTCAGATCACCATTGACCCAGGCAGCAACAATACTTCCCGTGCGCGGCTCAATGCTGCAATCAATAACAAGCATATCGCCTTCGAATATCCGCGCTCCCGTCATGCTGTCGCCCGTGGCGGTCACCGAATACGAATCCTTGGCATTCGGTACCCAAAATTTACTGAAATGAATCTCTGTTTCGATATCGTCATTCACCGGTCGGGCAGGAAACGAACATGGAGCATTGGCAGAAAAATGGAGCAATATTGTTCCATCGGACAAAACTTTGGAGAGGTTCATAGCGTAGCAATTCATAAAGAGAAAGTATTGGTTGATTAACGACGCAAACTTACTTATTTTTGCTCAATTCGCAAACGAAAAATATGGCTGCTCTCTCATTCATTCCTCTAAACGACGACGCTTCAAACCGCATGCATGAAACCGCCCGAGAAATAAATCAGTTGCCGGAAGAAAGTCCGCACGATGCAAACGCCCGCGCAACGGAATGTTTCAGCCATTCACGTTTTGATGAAGCAGTCACTCATGCCGAGCTTGCGCTCTCCATCAGCAGGCAAACGTCGAACATTGTCGAACAAATCCGCGCACTCCGAATGCTCGGTGATATTGCCTATCATCGCGGTGAATATTCGATGGCTCTTGATGTGTTTCAAGAAGCACTCAGATTGAGCAAGGAGATTGACCACAAAGAGTTACAATCTATTCTGCATGGTCTGATCGGCAATACCTTCAGAAATTTAGGCGATTTCACCTCAGCCCTCGCTTCACAAAAACAATCCCTTGCGCTCAATCAATTCCTTGAAAATTCAAATCGAATTGCCGGGAATTTATCGAATATTGCTAATCTCTATATTGCCCTCGCAAATTACCC
>JBPOHH010000089.1:0-1555 GCA_052035765.1 Bacteroidota bacterium | reverse complement strand
CTGTAATTATGCCAACGCACGCGGCATTAATCTCGCTGAGGCAGTAGGCTTGAAATTAGCAGTGATAGAGAAAAAACGTTCGCGGCTTGAGGGCGAAGGCGAAGTGTATTAAGTACTCCAGCGAACTCTTTCTTCGATTATTTTCCGTAATTTCGCCGTTGGAATTGAGCAATCCATGCTCGATTTTCAGAATAAATTCCAGTAACAGCATTTGATTCAACATATAGAATATTTATGAGCAGTATCGGCAAAGAAATAGCGTGTTTGGACAAGGGTTTTGTGAGACTTGTCGATGTCATGGGCGACGATCATTCGATCGTACAGGCCGCCCGCGTGTCGTATGGTGAGGGCACTAAGCGCCTGACGGAGGACAGAGGGTTGATCCGGTATTTATTACGTCATCAGCACACGACACCATTTGAGATGGTGGAATTCAAATTTCACATTAAGTTACCTATATTTATAGCACGTCAGTGGATCCGCCACCGCACGGCGAATGTCAATGAATACAGCGGACGCTACTCTGAAATGAAGGATGAATTCTACATCCCGTCGCTCGAAAATATCCGTCCTCAGAGCACGATGAACAAACAAGGACGTTCAGATGAGACCTTCCCAACTGACCAAGCAGAGCAAATTGCAGCGAAATTCGAGAATTCGCAGAACCAAATGTATGCTGAATATCAGGAACTCCTCGACATGGGTGTAGCGCGGGAAATTGCCCGCATCAATCTGCCGGTGTCGAATTATACAGAATGGTACTGGAAAATTGACCTTCATAATTTATTCCATTTCCTAAAGTTACGCATGGACTCTCATGCTCAATACGAGATCCGGGTATATGGAGAGGCAATGGCACAAATCGTTCGTGAGATAGTGCCTGTGGCCTGGGAAGCATACGAAGATTACACGCTTCATTCGGTGAGATTCTCCCGGCTGGAGGCAAATGCACTGGTATCGATGCTGAGCGAACTCCCAAGCGATGAAGTACTTGCGACATTTGGGCTCAAAGGTCGAGAGCTCCGTGAATTCAAAGATAAATTTGAGACTATGAAACATCCATAACTTCTTTACTCGCTATGAATACTTCACTTCATAGAATTCTGAATCAACAGATGAAGCACGGACTTTTGTCCCTGCTTCTCTGTTCGTTGTCGGTGATATTTATCGGATGCCCGACGACCGAGCCAGGTCCGGCCAACCAAGTAGATTATGTCCTTCCTGCCGGCTTCCCGCAATTTCCTATTCCTTCGGACAATCCCATCAATGCCGAGAAGATTGAGCTTGGCCGCAAGCTTTTCTATGACGTGCGTTTATCTTCTGATAATACAATTGCTTGCGCGAATTGCCACAAGCAGGAATTTGCGTTTACCGATGGCGGAATGCAGGTGAGCCGTGGGGTCAACGGCGAGCTCGGCAATCGAAATTCACCGACAATGGTGAATTCCGGGTACGCGCCGAGTTTGTTTTTTGACGGCCGAGCGCCCTCGCTTGAGGAGCAGGCATTTGCAGCATTTACCAATCCTGCCGAGATGCGGGCTGATGTAGCAGTAAT
>JBPOHH010000124.1:0-2809 GCA_052035765.1 Bacteroidota bacterium | reverse complement strand
ATTTGATATCCCTGTTGCCCTTTAGCGCAGACTATTCCAAACGAAGGGAATCCTCCTGAGTTTTTAGTGTTGTAGAGCGTCACTTCGCCGAATCCTATCGAAGTATTCAATTCGTTGAGTTTTGAATAAAAGCGTAAACTGAGCGGCTCATGCACAACCTCCGAGCTATCCTGTATTGAATTAAAAATATAACCTTTGAGACTGGCTTCGTCCGGCATATTCCCACCCAAAAACTCACTAAAAAACTTCAACGCCTTGAGAATATTCGACTTCCCGCTATTATTCGGCCCAATGAGTAGATTCACAGGTTGAAGATTATCGAGCGATATTTCCCGCAGGCTGCGGAAGTTTGTTATTTTTAGTTCGGTTATCATAGTTTGCCTTTGTTACTTCCTCGCCTCGGGCACCACCTCAAGCGTCACTTCCTTATCCTCCTTCGGACCTCGCAGAACGACGACCTTGAGCTTTTCGCCGGCTTTGGTTTGTCCGAGTACGGAGGTGTAATTGTAGATGTTTTTGATGGTCGTTTCGCCAAATTTGATGATGATGTCATCGGCTTGCATGCCACCTTTTTGAGCAGGACTTCCCTCGCGAACGTCGGTGATTTTCAATCCCTTTGGATGATCGGAATAGTCGGGCACGATACCTATACTTACCTTGAATCCACCGGTAGTTTGAGTCGATGTTGATTTAACTTTAATAAAACCAGGCTTTTCTACCGTTCGTGAGATTTCTCTGATCGCCCCTTCGGCAAAGCTCAACACATTCGCTTCACCGGCATAATTAATCTTGTCCCATGTATCCGTCGGACGGTGGTAATCGCTGTGCAGACCCGTAAAGAGGAAGAGCACAGGACGCTCTTTGGTGTAAAATGACGAGTGGTCGCTTGGACCAAAACCATCGGCACCAATAGACACGGTGAACGAATGCGCCTTGCCGAGTGAGTCCACGAGGTTTTGCCATCTCGACGAACTCCCCACGCCCTGCACATTGAGCTTCGCATCTTTGAGGCGACCGATCATGTCCATATTTATCATGCAGATAGTGTTTTCAAGCGGAACGAGCGGGTTCTTAACATAATGCGCCGACCCAAGCAGTCCGCGTTCCTCACCGGTAAAGAGCATGAAAAGAATCGGGCGTTCAGCCGGATTTTTCGCAAACGCCGCCGCGAGCTCGAGAATTCCTGCTGTGCCGGATGCGTTATCGTCTGCGCCATAATGGATTTTTTTATCTTTTCCTGCGTAGAGCGACCCTTCATCACCTAATCCAAGGTGGTCATAGTGGGCGCCGGCTACGATATATTCATTCGCCAGTGCGGGATTGGTACCACGCACGACGGCGATAATATTCGATGTGGTTTTTTCTATTTTCGTGAGCTGTACGTTCACCGTGAGCTTGGTATTGGGTATCTCGAAGCTGTTGGGTTTTTTCGATTTAATAATCTGCGCTTCAATAATTGAAAGCTGCTTGTCTCTAGGGAAGAGCTTACTGACCGGAGTGCGCTTGGCATGCATAGCGATAATTCCCGAATTTTTGTCCGAGGTGCCGAGTTCGAGTGCCATCAGCGAGTCTGCGCCGTCGCCTGCTGTACTCACAAAGAGAATACCCGTGGCGCCTTTTTCGCGGGCGGTGAGCATTTTGGAGCGGAGGGAAATGTAATTGCCGAATTTACCGTGGTTGTCATTGCCGTCAGGCGAACCTCTCAGGACGATGACGATATTGCCCTTGACATCAATTCCTGCATAATCATCGTATTGCGAGTCCGGCGAGGATATTCCGTAGCCGGCGAAAATGAGCTTGCCGCTTGCGGTGCCATTTTCGCTAAACGAAAGGGGAGTGTAGTCGCCGCCTGCTTTCCAGCCGACTTTGACGGGTTTGATTTGGTCTTTGGGAATGCCGGGCTGCTCGATCGTGATTTCAAGGGCGAATTTATTGCCATCGGCAAGTGCGATTGATGTAGGAACGGTAAACTCTTGAAAATACGATGCCCCGAGTGGTGGAATCGAGTTTTGCTTAAAGAATGAAGCAATATATTCCGCTGCTTTGCGATTGCCTTCGCTGCCCGAGCTGCGCCCTTCGAGTTCGTCGGAAGCCAAGTATTTTATATGAGTTTGAAGCTTTGCCACGAGCACGGAATCAGCCGACTTGGAGACCGTAACAAAAGCAACCATAGCGCAGAGCGAAGCCGCGCACAACCGGAACGAGAAGAGAGGGAAACGCATAGAATATCCTGAATTAATATGTACATAAAGTACAAATTTAGGGTTTTTTGCGCGGAAAATGGCGGGAGATTGAATAATTGGGGAAAGAGGGGAGTGGGAAGTACAGGAAAAACGAAGATTGATTTACCGACACTCGGGGAACTTAATTTAAATCGACTTCAAAATCCTTTCACCATATGACATGGCAACCATCTACAAATCCACCAAAAATCCAAGCTGCAACGACTGCCTGATCTGTACTCGTTTGGTTTGCTGTTCATTGTAATTAGCTACAAAATTCAGAACTACACCGATTGCTTTCCATACTTTAACTGATAGCTCACTTTCACTTTGTGCATTCCAGGCGTCATTCGTGAGAATATTCTTGAGCGCTCCTGCACGGACGCGCAACGTGATGAGGGAGTCAAGTTTTATTGTTGATTCCAGCACGCATTCCATTCCTGCCGTTGCTTTGTATCGTTCTTTTGTCAAAGGTGTTTGAGGGTTGTCCGTTAGGTCTGTGTGGTCTTCTGCTCGTATTTGTTGGAAATTCGCACCTGAACGTAGTGAAAAACACCCTGCTTTACCGTTCACGCTATACGTCAGTC
>JBPOHH010000870.1:0-1869 GCA_052035765.1 Bacteroidota bacterium | reverse complement strand
ATGCAGAGTAGTTTGTTCGGAAGATAAACGTTCCTTTGAATTTCTTACTGATAGAAAACTATATCCCAAAAAGCAAAAACGCCCAAGTATATATTCCGGTAAACATAATGCTGATTTGTTGACCAATGATGCATTATTGCCTTGTAGTCGATTGTGAGATAATTGAGCTGGAAGTAAAACTTTCAAAGTAAACAATGCACAAAATAATCAACGCCCAACCATTACTCGACTTGCAAGTCCACGTGACCTTTGCCGACGGATTTTCAGGTATTGTCGATGTTGCGCCGTTTATTCGTGGTGAAATGGGTGCAGCATTACATGATACATCATTGTTCAATCGCGTTTTTGTGAACGAGTGTAATGGAATTGCCTGGGAAAACGGTTTTGATTTTTGTCCTAATTTCTTGCGGGAATATATGGGAGATTCGTCGGAGCAATTGCTTGCAACCCGTTGAAAGAATAAGATGTAATTCACCTCTAATTAAATGAAGAAACTAGTTATAACATACATCCAACGACAAACATTTCAACTATGCTGTTTATCAGTATTCATTGTGATGATAACCACTTTGCAAACTAAGGCGAATGATGTATATGTTGGTAATTTATCACAGGGGGGCGTTACTTTACATAGCGGTAAAAACTCGATGATTCGGATGGATTCGGAATATGTGGAAATTAGGCTCTACAAAGAACATTATACAGTTGATGCTACGTTTTGGTTGTACAATACTAGCAAGAAAGTTACTATAAAAGTCGCTTTTCCTCAAAAACATCAGGGGGAAGGTATTGTTAGTTTTGATGCTTCGCTTTATGAGGAAACACAAAATTTACATAAAGAAGTTGTTTAGTATTTTTTAAAGGACATAGTTCCCAAATGATTAGATTAGGATAACAACAAACTAAATTAATCAAAGAGGGAACTATGTTGAGTAGAGAACATATAGAAGAATACTATTTGCCGTACATGTCGATTGGCAGCCGTGGCAGCAAATCTAAAGATATTGTGATGGTCGTTCAGGCAATATTATATCGCCTTAAAACGGGCTGTCAATGGCGTTTGTTACCGATGCGAGAGTTAGCAGAATCTGTCCAACTATCGTGGACTACTGTTTATTACCATTTTCGCCAATGGGTTGCTGATGGTTCATTTCGTCGTCTTTGGATTGGACTTCTACGACGATTTAAACACTGCCTAGACCTCTCAAGTATTCAACTTGACGGGAGTCAAACCCTCGTCAAACGCGGTGGACAAGCGGTCGGTTATCAACATCGAAAGTCAGGTAACACAACGAATATACTACTTTTATCGGATAATTCAGGCATACCTGTTTCCGTGTGTCAACCGATTGAAGGCAATCATCACGATGTTTACAAGATTGCTGAATTCATGAATCAAATTTTTAAGCTGCTCCGAGAAGCAGATATTGAAATTGACGGTTTATTTCTCAATGCAGACGCAGGCTTTGATACCGCTGAAGTCCGGCAAGTATGTCAAGAAAACGGTATCATTGCAAATATTGACCTCAATCCACGTAATGGCTCTGTCTATGACCGTGAAGAGTTTGTCGATCATGAACTCTATAAACGACGAACTGCAATTGAAAGAACCAACGCATGGATAGATGCTTATAAAGCGTTATTCGTACGCTACGAAACGCAAGCTGATACATGGTTCTCGCTCCATCTGTTGGCATTCTCGGTTATCTTTCTAAGGAAAATTCGGAAATTTAAGCTACAATCGAAATCCTAAACAACTTCATTAAATTAACCATACCCTTATCTTCATAATTTGGTTTATCGTTAAGGAACTTTACCCTGGAATTCAGTTCTCGCATAATTTCTTCCTTGGTTTTAGGTGCTTTTGCT
>JBPOHH010000728.1:0-1505 GCA_052035765.1 Bacteroidota bacterium | reverse complement strand
ATTTTCGTCCGTAATTCAGTAAACAAGCGCGTCTCGACATCCGAGATTTTCTCCTCGGCTGTGAGAATTTTCGTTTCAATTTCCTTTAATTCCGGCGTGATATACCGTTCGGCATTGGCAACGGTCTGCTTACGGTGGTAGTGTGCAGGTGCTTTATTTTTATGAGTATTACTGATTTCAATAAAATATCCGAACACATTATTCACACTTACTTTCAGCGATGGAATGCCCGTCGCATCACGTTCGGTTTGCTGATAATTCGCAATCCAATTCTTCCCGGAATACATCGCCTCGCGGTAGTCGTCCATTTCTTTCGAAAATCCCTCGCGGAAGGCCGTGCCCGCGCCAAGCTGTGCCGGCGCGTCGTCCAAAAGCGCAGACTCGATAAGCTGAACTACTTCTTGTTGTTGTGAAATTGAATTGGCAAGCGCGCGCAGAACAGGCGAAGGAATATCATCTAAAATTCTCCGCACCGACGGAATTTTCTGCAACCCTTTTTTGAGCGAAACCACATCGCGAGGATTAGCACGACCGGTCGAAATTTTCGAGATAAGACGTTCTAAATCACCAATTTCCGCGAGTTCACTCCGAAGATAATCACGGCTCGCGTCATTGTCAAATAACGCGCTCACGGCTTCTAAACGGCGATTAATTGCCTCGGGCTTGCGCAGCGGCCGCGTGATCCACCGCTTGAACATCCGGCTGCCCATAGGAGTGCGCGATTTGTCCAAGATCGAGATGAGCGTGCCCTCACGTCCTGCGTCGTGCATAGAGAATATAATCTCCAGATTGCGCCGCGTAGCGAAGTCAAGTGTCATAAATTCCGAAGGGTTAAAGACACTGAGTTGGCGCATCTGCTGCACGCCGCCCTGCTGAGTTTCGGCGATATAATGGAGCGCTGCGCCGGCTGCGATGAGTCCGGCGGACATTTCCTCCACGCCAAAACCCTTCAGCGAGTGCGTTTTAAAGTGCCGAATAAGCTTTTCACTTGCGAATTGACGGTCAAAAATCCACTCTTCGAGCCGCGTCACCGACGGCTGAATGGTGAGCGCGCTGAGGTGTTCGGTAATATCTTTATGTTGCGGTTTGCTCACAATAATCTCGGCAGGCGTAAGCGTTTCGAGCACGGCGCCGAGCTCCTGCACCGACATTTCGGACGTGAAAAATTCACCGGTCGAGACATCAGCGCAGGCGAGTCCCACGAGAATTTCACCCGTTTTTTCATGATGGAAGTAGAGCGCTGAAAGGTAGTTATTGGTTTTAGAGTCGAGAAGTTTGTCATTCATTGCCACGCCTGGAGTGACGATTTCGACGACGTCACGGCGCACAATTCCGCGGGCGAGTTTGGGGTCTTCGAGCTGTTCGCACACTGCCACGCGGTAGCCGGCGCGCACGAGTTTCGGCAGGTAATTATCGAGCTGATGATGAGGGAATCCCGCAAGTGGCACGGCTTCAGCTTCGCCATTATTACGCTTGGTGAGCGTAATTCCGCAAACGCGGGCGGT
>JBPOHH010000366.1:0-3783 GCA_052035765.1 Bacteroidota bacterium | reverse complement strand
GAAATCGAGGAAATTGCAAACGGTACGCAAAGCCGCGAGGATAACATGCTCAAAAACGCGCCGCATACCGTCAGTGTCGTTACCGCCGACGAATGGACACACGGCTACACGAGAAATCAAGCGGCGTTCCCGCTTCCATGGGTTCGTGACCGCAAATTCTGGCCATCGGTCAGCAGAGTAAATGATACCCACGGCGACCGCACACTCATCTGCGCATGCCCGCCGACATCAGACTACGAAACGTTGGATTAAATTCTAACGCTATTAATTACAAAGCCGCTCTCAACAAGAGCGGCTTTTTTTTTTATGAATTATTATCGATGGTGCACAACCATAAATAAAGTCCGCTTACCTTTTTGTGGAACATAGTTTAGAAGACGTAGGGGCGAATTGCATTCGCCCGACCATAGCACGACCTGGGCGAATGCGATTCGCCCCTACGATGGTATATAAAGACCACAGTATAAAAAATGTCAGAGAACCAATAGAAATCATCTTCGATCATAAAAAATTAGTGTCATCAGTGTGCATTTGCGCACTGTAGGTCTCTAACCTACATACACAATTATTTCTTGCACCACACCATCGCTTTTTGTAATTTGCCTGCAAGGAATTACAAAATATTACAAAGAGTTATCGTTTCGCTGCTAACGTCTGTTTATTTCATTTACAAAGGGTATTTTTCATGAGAATTATTCTACTACTTACACTTCTCCTCATCTCGTTTTCGACACCTTCTACAGCCCAACACGAAGCCGATAATTGGTTCTTCGGTGACTACAATTCTCTCAGCTTTCAATCCGGTGCGCCGACCCTGACGCAGGGCGGGCAGCTCAATACCCGTGAGGGAGTGGCTGCAATGTCTGATAAAACGACCGGTGCATTGCTCTTCTATACCGACGGTGTAACGGTATGGAACAATCAGCATCAGGTCATGAAGGGTGGCACGCAGCTCCGGGGTGGAGGGTCATCGACACAAAGTGCACTCATCGTGCCTCATCCTACGAACAGCATGCAATATTATATCTTCACTGTTTCTGAATCCGAGTCCGGCGAGAATGCACTCTATTACTCAATAGTCAACATGGCTCAAGGGGAAGTGATTGCAAAAAATACTCCACTTTTCAGCGGTGTATCCGAAAAGCTGACCGGCACGCTGGACTGTGATGGCACAGGGTATTGGATCGTCACACATCATGTGAGTAACAGTGAATTTTACTCGTTTCATATTACCGCTCAAGGCGTGTCAACTGCACCGGTCGTCTCACGGCATACGGCTGACCTTACCGATTATCGTGCGGGATATATGAAGATATCTCCAAATCGAACAAAAATCGCGATAGCATCGCAGATTACCACCGGTTATCTGGCTTTGGCATCGTTTAATCCTCTCACCGGCGAGATAACGAGTTATGCAACGATCAGTGCCGGCGGCAATACCTGTCCGCTTTTTACATACGGGATTGCCTTTTCGCCGGATAATACGAAGCTCTATGCGACAGGAATATTTAGTTCGATTTTTCAATATGAAATCAACCTTCCGACTGTACTTGCCATTCGTACCTCACAGTCAATTCTCAATATTACCGGCGGCGCGCTCCAGCTCGGACCCGATGGTAAGATCTATATAGCACAAGAAAATACACGTTACCTTGGTAGAATTGACTACCCCAATCTCAAAGGTGATGCTAGCCAGTACAGGCAGGATGTAATTGCCTTACCGCGCCTCTCCATGCTCGGTCTGCCGAATTGCCTTGACCATATCTTTAATCAGGAGCGTCAGCCTGCTCTGCAGCGATGTACTGCTGCAATGGCTGCGATTGAAACGGACTCCGGGTGTATCGGAAGCGCGCTGGTCATTACAGATAAAAGTGCCAATGCAACGAAGCGAACCTGGACGTTTACCGGTGGAACGCCGGCGACGAGTACCGACAGTATCGTGCTCGTTTCGTATCCGGCAGCAGGGAAGTATCTTATTCGATTAGTGGTCGAAAATGCTCTTGGACCGGATACGGCGTATTCGACTGCTATTGTCTATCCTAATCCAATCGCCCGTGCAGGCAGTGACAAAACCATCTGCACCGGGGCAAATGTTCGGCTCGGCGGGCTTGCTGCCATCGGTGAGCGTTATTCCTGGAATCCTACCGCCGGACTTGATGACCCCACGAGTTCATCACCAATGGCAAGTCCAACGAATACAACAGAGTACATCCTCACCGTTACCGGCGAATTCGGTTGCGTGGCCTACGATACTGTCGTCGTTAGCATCGGAAAAATCGTCGCAACCGTTTCCGGCGATACTACCGTTTGTCCCGGTTCATCCGTGCAGCTCGGCGCGCAGGGCGGGGCACAATACCTGTGGTCACCGAGTCAAGGTCTCAGTGACACGACCGCTCAAAATCCCATAGCCACTCCGCTACGCACAACCACGTACAGCGTTATCGTGTCAAGCGGCTCATGCTTCGACACAGGCACCGTCACCGTGACCGTGCTTCCATTGCCGATAGCCACTGCGGGGCAGGATCAATTCCTCTGTCGAGGGAATGCAGTGCTTCTTGGTGATACAGCGGAGGCGGGGAATACCTATCAATGGAAGCCGGTATATGGGCTACAATCATCAACCATTGCCAATCCAACTGCATCGCCGGATTCAACCACGGAATATATTCTCACGGTGATTGGAGCTAGTGGATGTGTGGCCACTGATACTGTCATCGTCACCGTAGGGAAACTAAAGGCATACGTGTCGCCCGATACGACGGTATGCTGGAATACCGGCGTGACTCTGCATGCCAGTGGAGGAGCAACCTATGAATGGTTCCCCAAAACCGGCCTCAGCGATCCATTCAGTGCCGACCCAATAGCAACTCTTAGCGTATCAACTACCTACAAAGTAGTAGTGAGCAGCGGGGCATGCGTCGATTCGGCCACGACGACTATTTTCATCGACACGATGTCCATCGCCGACGCAGGACAAGAACGCTTCCTCTGTGATGGTGATTCGACAGAGATTGGCGCTCAGTCTGTCCCGGGTAACCGATATCTGTGGAGTCCGTCCGAGGGTGTGCATGCACCAAATTCCTCGCGTACATTTGTATCTCCTACCCGAACAACCATTTATACCGTGCAGGTTACTTCCCCGAACGGATGCACGACGACCGATCAGGTGACGGTGAATGTATTCCCGAAAAACATTCATCCGTTCAGTTTCATACATGACACCGTCATTATCCTTCCAGGCACGTCCTTCCGAAACGTGCTGCATGTGCCTTCCGGTGTGAGTGCATGGAGTTTCCACCTTACCTACGACTCGCTGATAGCATCATTCGAGGGAGTGGAATCTATCTTGGGTGCATTGCAAGTGCAGTCAAAACAAGAAGTTAATGGTGGGTTGTACCTGCGGGGCACCGGTGAAAACGGCGACCTGACGCTTCAATTTAAAGCATTTTTACCGCATACCTCCGATACAGTTTTTGCTATGAATCTCATCATCGACTCCGTCCAAACGGCGCAATGCGACCGCGCCACAGGGAAAGGCGCGAAGCTACTTCTTGATGCATATTGCGGGAAATACTTCCGCATGGTAAGTGGCACGGGCAAGCAATATTACCTGACCGTCAAGGACAAAAGCATAGACTTCGGTGTAGGACTTTCAGGTAAGGTTAGCTTGGAAGTGTTTGATTATGTAGGGAATTCAGTGCTTGTAGTATCAGATGGTGTGCTTGAAGCAGGTGAATATTCTGCTACGCTTGACTTGCCGGTGGGTGTGTATTATTGTCGGAT
>JBPOHH010000798.1:0-4603 GCA_052035765.1 Bacteroidota bacterium | reverse complement strand
GTCATGTAGATTCCTTTGGTCATTGTTTCGGTTGAAAACTCCATGACGGGATCGACAATTGGCGCTTCGAACACGGTCTGTCCGAGCAGATTGACGAGCAGGAAGGTGCGGGCAGCAGGATATGAATTTTCCACGGCAAATGAAGCAGACGTTGGATTCGGATAGATGTATGTGCTTGGAATACCGGATGTTGGCTCATCAATTCCTGATGTGGAAACCACATTGTACGAAGCATTTGTTACCTGACCGGTTGCGTTCAACTGCATGTTCGCGACAGGGAAGTTGTTCTTTACCCACCATTCATATGTAGTCGTGACGGTCGTGGTCGGTGGCAGGCCGGCATAGGACCATGTATCGGCCATTTTCATATACAAGCTATCGACTTTCGTTTCGATGTTCTTGATACGCAACGCGTTGTACGTGCCAACAGGCGTCTTAACCGTTCCCCAGCCATCGACTACTGCTGTATAGGATATCGTCGAAACTTGGCGCGCTGAGTCCGGTGGTGGATTATCTAAGCCAAACTGTAAAATCTGCTTGGTCGTACCGGAGAAGGTTGTACCCATCGTCGCAGGGAAGGTCAGCTTTTTATAGCCCGGCGTGTAAGGAGCAATCGTAATTGACGGCGGTATGAATACACCGCACATACCGAGCATATCGAGCGATGAATTGGTAACCGATAAATACACATAGCCTTCAAAACCCGGAACTTTCATCGCATACGTCGCAGTGGGGAATGAACTAAAACATCCGACTCCGGCGGCATTGACGAACTTCACCGTGTCCTGAGTATCATTGCCAATGGCGGATAAGTCCCATACCTGATCGGCACCTGCATTGCCCGGCGTAATTGCCGTTAAATTTGTCGTGTCGAGGATTTGAACGACAGATTTGCCATTCATCGAACTAAAATCCTCCTGCGTGATCGTAATCTGGGCTGATGTCGACATCACAGCACAAAGCACCAACCCGGCAAATAGTACATTAAATTTCATTGTAGTACTCCTGAATATGTCCTACTCGTATGGCTTTTCGGATGACGCCCCGTTTATTTACGTGGTCTCTGAACTCCACGATATCTTCACACTTGATTACCGATTTGCAGTAAAAAAGCACGCAAAATTAAGCATGATTTCTGCAATGTACAATGACATTTATCATACAGTGTGAATTTCACGGAAAATGTCGCTACTCGTTGTAGAATATTGGGTAACCTATGAATAGTATTCCCCGCATGGTTCACGATTGATATATTTCTCTCAACAGGATTGGAGATACTGTCCCGACTAAACATACTGCATCATCCACGAACTATACACCGGCACCTCACAGAAGTCATGCACTTCCCGGTAGCTGCGACTGCTCTACAATTTTGTTGATCTTCGGCTGAAGTATCCAAATTCCCACCAAGGCAAACCATACCAAAAAAAACTCTAGAATATATTCACCGGGCATCACTTTTTTCTGCAATTCTACCGTTTTGAGAGTACGTGCGACCACATAAATGGAATAGAATTGACACCCCATGGAGAGGATGTGCAGTGGAAAAATGAGGATAAATACGAGAAAATTCGGCGTGCCATCGGTGATAATATGATGAACAAATCCCAAGGCGCTCGCCATGTAACAGACCGGAAATAAAAGAGATAGTTTGAATATGCCGGTAGGGAGCGTGAGCCCGTCCGGAAGATGACGCTGCAGTCCGACACCTACAGACCACATCCATAGGACAGATCCGCATGTAGCAAATAGACCCGCTATGATAATGTAGTGTGCATATTCTACCATCACCTCTTGCAAAGGAAGTGCATGTGAGGTTAAATTCGTAATCAACGTTATGATGGTATAAATTTGTAGCATCATCGCCGGAGCGAACATCACGAGAAAAATCTGCCAGTGCTTGGCGCGAAGGATAAAATTTATCATAGAAATACCATAAGGTTAAGAATAATGGAATTGTACTGCATGGTCACAGTGATATACGTGCATTATCTGACTCGGCATCATATCATCGGAGGACCACTACGCCGCGCTGACTCACCACCATACCCGACTCAAGTAATTGCACCTGATACATACCGGTTGGAATATTCTCCGTGTGCATGTGTGCCGAATCACTCGGCTTTTCAATCTGCATCACGGCAAGTACCTGTCCAAGCGCATTGATGAGGCGAAGTTCACCACTGCCGCGCAGTCCTGAATATTCTACCTGCAATGTTCCCTGTGTGAGGGGATGAGGATACATGCTTCGGATAGAAGGAATTGTTGATTCCTTCACTTCAACAACTGATGTTGGATCTTTTGTGAGTTGTATGGTGAAAGTACTTGCAGAGTCTAGGGTAATACTCACTTGCGCCGAGTCTTTTTCATAGCGCCATTCCACTACTCCGCTGCCGAACACCATGCGCACCGGAAAGGGAACAAATAGATGAATCATTCCCGGCTTGCTGCCATAACCCAGGAGTGTGGTATCAGTTAAACGAGTGTATCCTACATTCATCCTCGGCTGCACGTTGATATGAATTGAACGCGAAAGCGCGGTCATCCATGTGCCTTCGCGCAGGAAGACCGACCGCGGAAGATATGGCGATGCATTATCAATAGACCAATAACCGAAGCGTGCATCCGAAGCAACGGAGTCAGCAAAATTGATCGGTTTGTCGAAGGCAGTGTGAATGGGTATCGTGTCGGCTTGGGTGAAGGCATAATCCGTGGCACCACCCACAACATCATGAAAAATAAGGGAAGTATATAGTTGTGTGGAAATGGATTGCCATGAACGGGTGTTCGCCGAAGCTTCAAACGGTGCAAGCATCGTGAGTGCTGTTGCTTTCTCGATAGGCAGTGTCGTAGCAAGAAGCCGCGTGTGATATTTGGAGGAATTATACCCAATTTCATGAGCGGAACTATCAGTCGTATAACTCATTATCGATGTAAGAGGTGAAGTGATATTCGCCGAGAATTTCGCATGCGCTCCCCGCCAGAGGGCTGTTCCAGAAGTGAGAGTGAAATTCGTATCTCCCGGCAAGCCGGAAGCAATCGAATTACCGTGGAGTTGCCAAGTATATCTATGCTTAGCGTCAGAATTGACAACATCAGCATTCAAAAAATACGTTCCCCGCACCATGAGGAAGGACCGGGTAATGGAGGTATTCAGATAATTCGTGCGCACTTCGCCGTATTGGAGTCCGGGCAGCTCGGCCACATTCTCAATAAACCCATCCGCATCATTCGGTTGTGACGGCGCGCCGATGGCAGGACCATTCCCATCGACCAAGATCATATTGTGATTACCGGCAGTGCCCACCTCGCCACGCCGCGCATAACTCAAGTACCCGGCATCCCGCGCAAGTGCTTCACCACCCTGATACATAGTAAAACTCGCAACATCGGCTTGATTGTGTCCCGCGCCACTTGTGCGGGCGCGACCATGTGCGCCGCTGACATGGAGATAGAGTGCATTGGCTGAGTCACGACTTGAACGGAAGACAAGGTTGCCGCTTTCGGGAAGCGCTTCGAGGAGCGTTTTTCGTCTCCCATAGAAATTATTATAGGATGCGATGAAATTAGCCCGCATATCGACCGTAGAGTTGAGTTGATTATTAAGCGTATTCGTACCCGATGAATTCTGGCGAATAGATGGAATATTGATATGCCAAAGCATTTCAATCTCGGGAAATGCTGTATTAACATACGTGTCTCCATTCGGCGGGAGCGTGCCATCTGGAATGGCGATACTATAAATCCAATCCCAGAGATTATGAAATTTATCATCCATTCTCGTATTAGTAATAGAACGTTTCTCACCGGAAAATTCTACCTCAAAGGTCGTATCTTTTGTAAATTCAGCCATTCCCCGCATGAAGGGAATCACATTAAGCATAGCATAGCGGAGGTAGTATGGACCTTCGGCATACCCTGCAATTCCAACCGAATCCGACTGCCGCGCCGGATCCCGCCAGAGGATATTATCGATATTCCAAAGTGCGGCGTTGATCCAGCGTGCGGGCTGTTCATTGAGGTCGGTGCTTGTGGCATCATTTAAGACCACGGCTGCCACGCCAAGCGCGCCGCAGGTCATGAGCGCGTGATTGTTTTTGACCGTCGAAAGGAACGTAAAACCGAGAAATGAACGATTCGCCTCGCGGTATAAATTCCCTGCATAGCGCTGCAGCAATACTTTTGCAGGAGCGAGTGCCGAGTCCGACACGCCGGCACCTTTGAGCAAATCATACGCAGAAAGATAATCAATCATGTCTTTCGAACGCCACTGCCAGTCATCGTAATTACCCGGATTAGCTATCGATAGCGCGGGGATGGTGGTGTTGATGGTGCTGAGTAATTCGAGAACTTTTGTTTTCAGGGAATTCGCCGTTGCTTCCTCCAATTTTGCCGCAGAGTCAGCAAGCGGTTGCATACCAATGAAATAGATAAACGCTGCATTCTTGGCGAGGCGGGCACGTTCGCGGCGATTATTGCTCTCGTTGTTGTCGGCAGGAGGCGCAGCGAGCGCGCTTGCATAGACATTCGGGAAGATGGTTCTGAGAAATCCTTTCCGGAGGTATTGGCGAATAGTGGTCGTATCCTGTATTCCACAGAGAAT
>JBPOHH010000616.1:0-4955 GCA_052035765.1 Bacteroidota bacterium | reverse complement strand
AACCCACCCCTAAATCCCCTCCCGAGAGGGGACTTGGTGCTTGGGTGCTGGCGCACCTTCGCACTGTTTTGTAGGGCGTACTATGTAGGACGGTCAGCACTACACAAAAGTCATCCAAAAAACCACCCCACGATTCTTACCCCTCTCGGGAGGGGCAGGGGTGGGTTAAAGGGGCAGGGGTGGGTTAAACACCCGGTACCATGCTAAACAAAAATTGAGTAATAATTGAGTAATGGATGCTTTCCACCGCTCCATAATTTTGCGGGTAGAAACGGCGATACAACGGAACGGTGAAATTTTGTGTCGGTAGCACTATCCGATTGCTGTCATTCTGAGTCCGTGCTCGGGCGAAGAATCGAAACGTGCTATTAGGTCTCATACTTCTCGGTAATCAACATGCGGCGATTCTTCCGTTGAAGACTCTCCCACACAATGACAAACTCTTTCTCTACATCAACTACAACAACGTTCTCCGGCACTCCGCCGAAAACAACATCTCATCAATGCCCATAATACAGACGCCCACAATAATGATCCGACCCCTCCATACTCCGGCAATGATGAACGTCACGACATTGACACAGTCAACACAGGCACACACACCTCTTGCTCCCGGCAAGAGGGTGACGACTCCGATCCCAACGCCAATCTCTCCCATCCCGACTCTAATCTCCTCTACTACTGACAGACCCGGCTCTATGACGCGCGCGCCACGACCATCCATCATTCATCCACTTTCCCAGGGAGGACGATGAGCACAAAACCTACGACATAATCAACGTGGCACACACGCACACAGACGCGCGGCAGCGATGGAGGAGTGCGCTCTTCCATAGCAGTACTTAATTTACTTTATACGGGGTTGCCGAAAACCGGATTTTTAGAGTAGGCGAGAGAAATACTTAATGAGGTATGTTATGATCAGAATATTCACTTATTTACTACTTTTTATAGTTGTATCCAGCTATAATTGTCTATCACAAACAGTACTGGTAAATCCCACTGAATTGTCAAAATTGAACGGATATGGAGTATATGCTTTATTTGGGTACGGCTATCAAAATAATGAAGGAGGAAGCAAGAATATTTCTAAATACTCTATCGGTCTAAGCTATAGTCCCATGACAGACAGTGATAAGAAAGACACGAATCTATTTTTTACCCCAAGATTTGGCATAGGCTACGAAATATGGAATAATCTTTCTATGCAGGACTCAAACTTAGAAGGAGTATTTTCTTTAGGGCAAGCAACAGCAGCTTTAATTGGTCAACATACATTGAAGTTGACAGAAGACGTGGATTTCGATGTTAGCTTAGGCGTAAGAATAGGATTTCCAGTTTCAAAAGATTTTCGTCTTAATTATACGGGAGACGTTTATAAATCCACGATTGCTGATACATTAAA
This sequence comes from Bacteroidota bacterium, assembly GCA_052035765.1. Lineage (GTDB taxonomy): Bacteria > Bacteroidota > Ignavibacteria > Kapaibacteriales > UBA961 > JADJXV01. The sequence continues at coordinate 3,550 of JBPOHH010000616.1, read as the reverse complement.
ACAAGTAACAAGCAATATATCACCAGTTCCTATTACAATGTCTGCTACAATGCCAATGACAGGGCAATTATTCGCTGGTTTTTCATTCAGCATATTTAAAGAAAGAGTACGTCTCATTGTTGATATTAATGAATCTATTTTCCCATTAACTAACATAATTTATACATCGCTTGATGATGAGAGAAAGTTTGGCAAGTTCGTAAAACCATTACCTGTATCAAAAGTATTAAGCGCAACAACTTTTACTTTGGGGATATCAGCTACTATTAAATAGTGCTCATCTACCATTAGAGCAATACTAGACGAACAATAAAAAACTATTTCATTTCTAGTCCGGTCGGTTTATATATCTGACCTTCAATACTTACCGATGAAAGGTGTGCATGATAGAATTCTGTTAGGAAGGGTTGTTAGAACTGCCAGTCAATCCATGCACTTGAAACGTCTGCAAGGTAGTTGTATTCAATCAGGGCTAGTGTACATTATTTCGACAAATCTCTACAATTGACTTGCTATGAGTACTTTGTAACGTATCGACGAGCAGGACACTACAACGGTAATCATTGACGATCGGTTGGATCAATCGCCCGGACGGGGAATATCTTGAAGGGTATAATCTGACTACTGACATACAGTTGACAGAAGCAAGACTTATTTTAGAGTAATACATCCAAGATTTAAACGGTTCTGAACTGTTTCGTCTGGTCGGCAACATCAACCGCTCTCAAACACAGAACGATGAAATATATGTGCGTTACATGGGATTCTGGGAATGTATTGATGATAGGGGGAGCTTCTGACAAAACGTGCAGAGCTAAGCACCGTTGAAACGTAGTATCTGCGTCTAATTATCATGGCTGCAAAGGATTGCCTGAAAATACGATACATCACGTTCGGTTCATGCAGAGATGGTAGGGGAGATTTGTTTGGTCATGTCGTGGTATGGGCTTATTTTTACGATATCCACATGGCATAGTTCAGATGAAGAGGAAATCGGTGGGTTGATGCCGTAGCTGTTGCTTAGTAAAGGAATAGATACCAATAAAGTAGAAATAAACGACTGTTTTACGATATAAACGACAGTTTTTAGGAATTAAACGCAAATTTGCGTTTATTCGGATGTTAGTGGCATGGCTAAGGACACAATATTATGAAAGGTGGTTTGCAACCACTCTATGAAGTTGTTTAGGATTATTTTTAGAGGCGATTTTTGGGGTAGAAACATGCTGACTATGACCGGAATGCTGTATTTCCAAGTGAAAAATAGGCGTCATCGCCGCCCTCAATTATGGAAGTAAAGCAATGTTTCGCTCTCCGTTGAAAATCCTAAACAACTTCTATAAATAAAACAAAAAAGTATATTAAAAAAAAACTAACAAATCTAAAATATGGCAAAGTTTACAAGAAAAAACGCTTGGAATCAACAGGGTACTTTTGACAACCAAGATCTCCTGTGGTATGCCAAAGGAGTAGGCATTATGCAGTCAAAAGCATTGAACGACAAAAACAGTTGGTGGTTCTTTGCTGCAATTCATGGAATTTCAATTGAGGATTGGGGTAACATACCATATCCACCCAAAGTGCCTACAACACCCACCCCTTCAAACAGTATTCAAAATGAGTTTTGGAATCAGTGTCAACACCAAAGCTGGTACTTTGCACCTTGGCATCGTGGTTATTTAATTGCATTAGAGGAGCAAATTCGTTTTGCAATTATCAGCATAGGTGGCCCTAGTGATTGGTCTTTGCCGTATTGGAACTATTTTGGACTAAATAGTCAATATCAAATTCCACCTGCTTTTACCCAGCAGAATCTGCCTGATGGAACCCCCAATCCCTTGTTTGTTAATGCACGATATGGTCTCAAAGGTGATGGAAATATCTATATTGGGAAAGACACAGACACTACTTTAGACCCTAGATTAAGAGTGTCGGAAAAATGTCAAGAAAATACTAAGTATACAGGAAATGATGCGAACACTTTATTACCTGGTTATGGGGGGCCAATAACTAAATTTAACTGGAATGGTGGTGTTAGTGGAAATCTTGAAAGTAATCCACATAATTTAGTGCATGTGCATATTGGTGGGCTAGAACGTTCTGGACTGATGTCAGACCCAAGTCTAGCAGCACTTGACCCAATATTTTATCTGCATCATTGTAACATAGACCGTATGTGGGCTTCATGGAATCAAGCTGGCAATTCAAATCCTCAAGAGCAAAATTGGCTCAATGGACCAACAGCTTTTGGGGAGAGGAAATTTGTAATGCCTTTACCTAATGGTAGTTCATGGACATACGCCCCAAAAGACTTAAACTCCCTAAGCCAATTGAATTACGATTATGAAGAAATTTCAATAATTCCACAATTAGTGAGTATGCTGGAGTTAAGACTGGAGAAATTTAAAATTCAAAATTTTGATATTTTTAATGAATTAAATATGGATTTAGGAAGTAACTCAGAGCTTGTAGGAGCAAATGAAACCTTACTTAACTTGGAAGGTAGGGCCGGTGTACAAACTACAGTACAGTTTGGTAATCCGTGGAAAAAGGTACAGAAAAGCTTTTTAGAAATATCTGAAAGTAAATTGCCAAATCAGGTTTATCTTCAATTAGAAGAGGTTAAAGGTGAAACGGATGCAAATATATTATCTGTTACTGTAAATGGTCATGAAGCAGGCAGTTTCTCATTATTTGGACTTCGTAATGCCTCCAAAGCAGATGGGCATCATGGTGGAACAGGCTTAACGTTTCTTCTTGATATTACCAATATTATTGATGACTTGCATTTAAACAATGTATTAGACTTTGATTCTCCTCTCAACGTTTCCATTTTAACGAATGCTCCAATTCCAGATGGTCATAAAATTAGCGTTGGCAGAGTAAGTATATACCGTGTAAACTAAAAATTATGAAAAACTCTAATAGTATTACAAATTCAATTATTAGTTTGATTTTAGGTTTTAGTGCTATTTGTTGGATATTACTACTGTTGAACCCTAACGATATAATGCAAATAAATCATTGTCATATAACGCTAAGTGGTCCATCACATAGTTCACTGAAAATGTTATTAGAAATGAATCCTTTCTCTGACATGATGTTTGGTTGGACACTAATGGTGATTGCAATGATGTTACCCAAATTAATAATGCCAATTGAATATATCTATGCACGTAGTTTTAAACAATTACGCTTTTTGACTACAATTTCTTTTATATTGGGATATGTATTTACTTGGTCTCTAGCAGGTATTGTTCTGAATGCTGTAATTGTTGGATTTAACCTAATAATGCCAATGTCATACATCCCTGCCATTGTAATAGGAATAGTTGCTATTATTTGGCAGTTTTGTCCTTTAAAACAATATTTTTTAAACCTAGGACATAACCACAAAACACTTTCTCCATTTGGTTTCAACGCTTTTAAGAGTGCCTTAACCTTTGGGGCGGAACATGGAATATGGTGCGTTGGCTCAGGATGGGCGTTGATGTTATTTCCAATGTTACTACCAAGTGGTCACAACTTGGCAATGCTTATAGTCACATTT
>JBPOHH010000415.1:0-2030 GCA_052035765.1 Bacteroidota bacterium | reverse complement strand
AAAATTATGCAGTTGGTCTTGTAGCATCCAATATCCAAGGCAACTTGGGCAAGGTTTTGACAATCCACCATCTTTACTTTTTTTATAATTATAGAGATAATAATAGGTTGGAATTGAAGTTAATTCTTCGATTCTTTTGCAGATTTCAAGACCTTGTTTTGAAAGTTGTGACGTTACTTCTTGCATTTGTCGCATAGCCCAACGTTCACCAACCTCGCAGTTCATTTGTAATCGATCGCAGGAAATGTAATTCGTCTCCCACGATAAAATCGGCAAATATCCATAATCATAATATATCGGCAGCCTATAGAGCGGAACCGAATTATTACATGTACCACACGTGATTGGTGAAGCGGTATAAACGTAGTCTGTGTAGAGGATATAAAAGCTTGGTTTTTTACAGGTGCAAGACACTTTGTAGTCGTCGCAATATTTCCCGACAGTTTTGAATTTAATTTTTGAATTGCAAAGATTTTCGAGACGTTCAATGTATTGATTTACATAATAGTTGTTGAATTTTTTATCAAGAGATTTTCTTTCGAGAGTGTCAGCCAAACCTACAATTTTGTGTGCAGTAATATATTGTAAATGTTCCCTTCCCTGTGTTTGCCCGCTAGCGCGATAACTCGACATAAGTTCGCCAAATTCATCCACGAGTTCGGTTCTGTCGGCAGTGGTTTTTATATCGATGGATAGCTGTTGTGTGTACATGGTTGTTGGTATGTTATGAGTAATGTACTGTAAATTATTAATGTTGGATAAATTGCTGTATAAATCAGTCTGATATTGTAGAGAAGCTCCTCACCCAACTACTTCTTCGCATATTTATTATCTTTCCATTGATTGGTCCCGCGAGCGCTGTCTGCGATAAGTGCTTGGAGGCGCTTGAGTTTTGTGGCTTCTTGTTTGGCGCTCATGACCCAATTGATGGACGGTTTTTTGTACGATGGCGCGAGTGTTTGGAAGTACTCCCACGCTTGCGGGTGTGCTTTGAATTGCTGCTCAAGGTCTTCACGGAGATGGACTTCCGCGATTTCGTGGGAATAGATACCCGACTTATGCGCCTTGCGGAGTGCGAAACTCGCCAGGCCGGCGGGGAACATGAGGCCGCGGGCGGTCAGGTCTTCGACTTTTTTGCAATTGACCACGCTCCAAATACTATCCGGCTTGCGGCGGGTAAACCTGATCTGATAGCGTTCGTGGTCGATGGAGGTACGAACGGCATCAATCCAACCAAAGCACAATGCTTCATCCACCGATTGCGACCATGTCATTGATTCCTTGCCGCTTTTTGATTTATAGAATCCGACGATGAGTTCGGTTTCGATGAGATGATTCGCTTCCAGCCATGTTCGGAAGGCGGCTTGATTGTTGAAGAAGATGGGGGATTTGTGCATGTGTGAGTTAATTAAAAATTTTCGTCCTTTCAGGTTCTTTACCTGGTGTCAAATGTATGTAAAATAAATACTTACAGAAAATTGTTTTTGCTTTTCATAGTTCTCGATAAACAATCATCCGATGTGCTCCGCGCAGATGTTTCAAAGGTATGTGTTTACGGTATTTTCATTTATCTGATTCGGCGAAACCAATAGCCCACGGTTTAAACCGTGGGTTATGGGAATCAACACGATGATTGGACGTTTTTGATAGCCTGCGAACCGTTAAAACGGTTGAGAAATTCTCGTCTTGGCTTTGCTCCCATGATTAAAATCATGGGCTATTTTCGTTTCGTTATGCGCCACACCTGACGTCAATTACTTGCAAAATAAATACTTACTGAGTATTATTCCCGTTTTTCAAATTTCTCGATAAACAGTCATCCGATGTGCTCCGCGCAGATGTTTCAATGGTATGTGTTTACGGTATTTTCATTTATCTGATTCGGCGAGACACATAGCCCACGGTTTAAACCGTGGGTTTTAGGGAGGCAACACGATGATTGGACGTTTTTGATAGCCTGCGAACCGTTAAAACGGTTGAGAAATTCTCGTCTTGGCTTTGCTCCCATGATTAAAATCATGGGCTATTTT
>JBPOHH010000279.1:0-3121 GCA_052035765.1 Bacteroidota bacterium | reverse complement strand
CAAGCTTTACAAACAATCCGGCATGCAAGCCATTGGCGCACCTACTGACTGGTTCGCTAGGATTCATTACAACAATTCCATTCTTTTTAATGAGCGGACAAATAATGAGTGTGTTTCGGGTTCCGGTGATAGTTGTGTACTCGAGATATCAGGCGTGTATAATCCTACAAGTGATGTATTAGCTTCCATACCATGCGTAGTAACTCTTGGAAATACAGATAATTCCATCATGGTAATTGATACGTTTTATTGGAAAAACAACACGATTGCCACCGAAACACAAACCCAAAACGGGAACATAACCATCACCGGTATCTGCGAACAAGGCGGAGTGAGATTGTTCATTCCCATGAAGAATTCTACGTCTCTCTCCACTCGCCCGAACCCTGCTCAGAATACACTTCAAATTCAATACAGTCTCCGCGAACCGCTCACGGTGACCCTCGAAATGCTTGATATTACAGGTCAAGTCGTACAAACTATCGTAAATAATCACTCCCAAGTCGCAGGACAGTATATACTTACGCACGATCTAAGTCAACTCGGTAATGGTGTGTACGCGCTCCGTCTTAAGACAAACAAAGAAACGCTTTCCACGCGGGTTGATGTGGTGAAGTAATCATACGCTCGGTTGAATATTTCCGTCTTGTCTGAGGTGATACACCCGACGTCAATTACTTGCCGATAGGTTCTGGATAAAAGTCAGATGGGTGATTGATTGATGTTAGATATTGAATGTCCGGTTGTCGGTAATTAGTGCTGTTAGGTTATTTTTCTAATTGATATTTTTACAAAACACTTCTATTCTAACCTAAAATTGATTTTATGAAATGTTTGCTTCTGTTTTTCATCGGTTTTATCTTTAATTCTACTTGTGGATATTCCCAGAATGTGCAATGGGCATCGAAGGTACTCAAATGTTCCTCACAGTATTCGAAGGCAGAATATTCAGCCAACCAAACACTCGGGAAGCCAAATTCACTGCCCGCTGGAGGAAATAGTCCGCTAGCATGGGCGGTAGAAGAGGATGGCGGTCTTGAATCAAAAGACGAAGCTACCCTTACGCTTGGCTATGCTACACCAATGGCAATTCAACAAGTTGCAATCGCAGAAAACTACTGTCCGGGCGCCGTAGAACGAGTGCTGCTCATCGACACCGAGGGAGATGAACATGAAGTGTATAAGGGTACACTGCAAAGCATAGGAGAAAAAGGACGAATCCTCAACATTTTTTTTCCAATGACAAGTTATTTGGTAGAAGCAGTTGAACTCACGTTGCAACCCGGTAAAGTGGAAGGATGGAATGAAATTGATGCTGTCGGAATTTCGGACTCGAAAGATTCAGTAAAAGCAAGCATGCAACGTACTTCTATTATAAAATTTGAATCAAAACCTGAAAATTTGGGTTCACAAATTAACTCTGAATACAGCGAGAAAATCAGCGCAATTTCTCACGATGGAAAAACACTGTTTATCTGCCGAACCGGCCATCCGGGAAATGTTGGTCATACCGTTGCGGGACAAGAATTTGAACAAGATGCCTGGTATTCAAATCTCCTTCCGGATGGCACATGGGCTCCGCTCGTGAACATGGGTTTCCCCATAAATAATACCGGTAATAACTTCGTAAATTCGATTTCTCCGGATGGTAACACTCTTCTCCTTGGTAACTGGTACAAAAGTGATGGTTCCTATAAAAGTGGCGGTGTGTCGATGACCCATCGAACTGCCGATGGATGGAGCATTCCTGAAAATCAACTCTTTGAAAGATATGACAACAGAGGCCGATTTGTAAATTTTGAATTATCAGCTGATGGGAAAGTGATGATCTTATCCATTCAAGCGGATAAAACGTTTGGAATGAATGATTTATATGTGAGTTTCCTGAAAAAAAATGGTGACTGGTCAAGACCCCAAAATATGGGAGCAACGATAAACAGTGTTGGGAATGATATTTGTCCTTTCCTTGCTTCCGACGGAGTTACCTTGTATTTTTCAACAAATGGAAAAAGTGGGTATGGAGATAATGATATATTCTTAACTCGCCGATTGGACGACAGTTGGACGAATTGGTCTGAACCCGAAAATCTTGGAGATATAATTAATTCACCGGGATTTGAGGGTTATTTTAAGATTCCTGCCTCCGGCGAATATGCCTATTTTTCCTCAAGAATACATTCGTATGGCAGCGAAGATATTTTCCGAATTGCCTTGCCCAAAGCAGTAAAGCCACAACCGGTCGTGTTAGTGAGTGGAAAAGTATATAATTCTAAAACAAAACAGCCAATCGAAGCTGTTATCAAATACGAAGTTTTGTCGGATAGTACAACCGCTAGTATCGCACGTACTAACCCATCAACCGGAGAGTATAAGATAGTACTTCCACACGGAAAAGATTTTGGTTTTCAGGCAGAAGCAAATAACTTTTATGCGATCAGTGCAAACATCAATACGTCTAATCTTCTTGAATATCAGGAAATTACCCGAGACCTTTATCTTACACCAATTGAAGTCGGGCAAACATTTCGGTTGAATAATATTTTCTTTAAACTTCGCGAAGCTGACCTGATGGCAGAATCGTATTTGGAATTGAATCGGGTGGTAAAATTCTTGAATGAAAACCCGGATATTGAAATCCAGCTCTCAGGTCACACCGACAATGTAGGCAACGAAGCAAGCAATCAAACGCTCTCCGAAAATCGTTCGAAATCAGTTGCTAATTATATTGTTTCACAGGGAATAGCAGCATCCAGAATTAAGTCGATAGGATTCGGTAAAACCAAACCGGTCGCGACCAATGAGACTGATGAAGGGCGGCAATTGAATCGAAGAGTTGAGTTTACTATTATCAAAAAATGAAGTCAGGTGAATGATTTTCAGTAATATTCTATAAGGGAATTTTCCCGTCCCGTCAGGTGCTACACCTGATGGCTATTACTTGCCGAATAAATACTTGCTGAGAGAGCTTTCGTCAGGACTTTCAATGGTACGAGTTGACGTGCATTTGGTGGTATCTAACCTGACTGAAAAAACATGTATTTCATTGAAAATTAAATACTTCTTGGAGAAGATGTGGTATTAGTATAAGTTACAATATAATTTAGTGCTTTGGGAGAAATCT
>JBPOHH010000564.1:0-2837 GCA_052035765.1 Bacteroidota bacterium | reverse complement strand
ATATACCATCTCCGACTCACTCCAATGTCAGCATCATGATATTTATCCGATGCCTAACGGAAATATCCTCGCCATTGTCTGGGAAAAAAAATCCGGGACAGAGCTCCCCTCCGGCTCACCATTGCATTCTCAGCGTGAAGTATGGACTGAAAAAATTGTTGAAATTCAGCCCGAAGGCGCATCCGGCAAAATCGTTTGGGAGTGGAAAGTATGGGATCATCTCTTGCAGCAGGACGATTCGACGCAGGACAATTATGGCCGTATATCCAATCATCCTGAGCGCATTTCGGTTCATTTCACCCCTTAGGGTACATCTGCTCAGACGATTGACTGGTTGCATTTAAATTCGATAGCCTATAATGCCGAGCTTGATCAGATTATGGTAAGTTCTTATGGATTCAGTGAAATATGGGTGATCGACCACAGCACGACCACAGAGCAGGCTGCATCACGCACCGGCGGCAAGCAGGGTAAAGGCGGCGATTTGCTCTACCGTTGGGGCAATCCTATCACCTATCAGCGTGGAGCGCTTACAGATCGTACTCTCTTTCATCAGCACAATGCGTATTGGATACCCAAGGGATATCCCGATCAAGGTAAAATCATGATATTTAACAATGGTATCGATAGACCGGCCGGGAATTACTCCTCGGTTGATATTATTGCGCCGCCGATGAATACCAAAACCGGTGCCTATATTTTGCCGGATGATCAACCGTTTGGTCCTACGGCCCCAATTTGGAGCTACCAGGACTCTTCAACATTTAAAGCACCAAATTTATCCGGCGCTCAACGCCTGCCCAATGGTAATACCTTGATATGCAACGGACCATTCGGACATTTTTTTGAGATTAATCAACAGAAAAAAGTAGTCTGGCAGTATAAAAGTCCGGTGTGGCATACAGGTGTGGCGACGCAGGGAACAACGATTATGGGGAATTTCGTGTTTCGTTGTACATTATATCCTCCGGATTATCCGGCATTTAAGGGGAAAAAGCTCATCACCGGTAGTCCGATTGAGCTCAATGCAGATGCATCTCTTCCAAGTACACAGCTGATGAAATCAATGCCACGACATGGAATGTAGCCGGATAAAAGTCTTTATGCATGGGCTACGCGTACCTCTCGGAGCAGTCAAATTCTTACATCCTAGCTTGAATAGTATTACAATATGAAAACCATTATACTTCTATTTCTCTTCCTCATACTCAGCATGAAGACCCTCATGGTGGCTCAGCCTACGGTCGGTCTCCTGAATTATGAGCCGGGGCAGCAAAACGGATATATACTATTTGCTCCTATGACCAGCACCAGTACCTATCTTATTGACAAAGAAGGTCGTAAAGTAAAGACATGGCAGAGCTCCTACAAGCCGGGTAAAGCAGCCTATCTCCTACCCGACGGCTCACTACTGCGCAGCGGAAATTATGGTAATCGCTTTTTCCGCACTCCCGGCAATGGTGGTATTATTGAAAAATTTGACTGGGACGGCAAGCTTACTTGGTCCTATCAGATTTCCGACTCACTTCAAAGCCAACATCATGATATCAGACCGCTTCCCAATGGCAATATTCTCGCTGTCGTGTGTGAAATCAAAACCCGTGAACAGGCAATCAGCGCAGGACGACTTCCCGAAAGAACCGACAAAATTGTAATCAGCGAGAAAATTGTCGAGATAAAGCCCGAAGGCAAGTCCGGCCGCATCGTCTGGGAATGGAAAGTATGGGATCATGTTGTACAGGAAAATGACCCGTCCAAGCCGAACTATGCGAATGTAGCCGCACATCCCGAATTAGTCAATCTCAACTTCATCAATCCTGCAAGCGGAGACGAAGTTGACTGGCTCCACATCAACTCTGTCGCCTACAATCCCGAACTCGACCAAATCATCGTGAGTTCGTATAATTTCAATGAAATATGGGTCATTGACCATAGCACCACTACCACAGAAGCTGCAGCGCATACCGGCGGAAAATCCGGCAAGGGCGGCGATATTCTCTATCGGTGGGGCAATCCGATGACCTACAATCGTGGCACGTATGATGATCAGAAATTATTCGGACAGCATAGCGTGAAATGGATCGAAAAAGGCAAGCCGGACGAAGGAAAAATAATGATCTTTAATAATGGTTTCGGTCGGATGGACGGTAATTACTCATCCGTTGATATTATTACTGCTCAGATGGATAACGCCGGTAAATATATCGTTGAACCCGGCAAATCATACTCCCCCGTTTCTCCTGAATGGAGCTATACTGATTCTTTGTTGACGACTTTCTACTCAAGCAGCATCTCAGGAGCTGAACGCCTCGCCAACGGTAATACCCTGATATGCGAAGGCACAACAGGAATATTCTTTGAGGTAACGCCGGACAAGAAAGTGGTCTGGAGATACAAAAATCCTGTCTGGGAAGCAGGCACTGCAATTCAAGGAGCAAATATTAGCGGGAATTTTGTATTCCGCTGTGAATTCTACCTGCCGACCTATCCGGCATTCACGCGACGGAAAATAAAGCCGACCGATCCGATTGAACTCAATACAGTTTACTTACCACCGACATCGTCAAGTCGTAATCCAACGGTCTCTCGCGGATTACAATAATCCCGCATTTTGAAGGATTGTATGGTCTCAGCATCAGCGAGAACACTTCAATTACACAGCATCCGAGAATTTTGCTTGCACGTGTCCGAACTTCTGTGTTTATTGCAGGTCAAATAACGATCTTGACGCTGTAATCTCCCATTCCATGCTCTCTTCCCTATCGATTGGCATCGCAATTATTGTAAAAAATGCTGAGGATACAATTGCACAAGCAATTCGATCGACTGGTCATTAC
>JBPOHH010000535.1:0-9522 GCA_052035765.1 Bacteroidota bacterium | reverse complement strand
GCCGATGCGTTGCGGGTATTTGAGATGTTTATGGGTCCGCTCGAAGCAGCCAAGCCATGGGCAACGAAAGGCGTGGAAGGTGTGCTGAGGTTTTTGAATCGTGCATGGCGATTAATTGCTACTGAGGAAGGCACGCTCTTGCCGGCGCTTCAGGATATTCCACTGACTACCGAGCAGGAGTTTGTGCTCCACACGACGATCAAGAAAGTAGGCGATGATATCGAGACGTTGAGCTTGAATACAGCCGTGTCGCAGATGATGATATTTGTTAATGAATTCACGCAATGTGAAGTGAAGCCACGCCGGGCTATGGAGGCATTTGTGTGCTGCCTTGCTCCGTTTGCTCCGCATATTGCTGAAGAATTATGGCAAATACTCGGACATTCGACGTCGATTTTTCTTGAAGAATTCCCGGTGGTCGATGAGTCGAAATTAGTACAATCCACCGTCGAAATCGTACTTCAGGTCAATAGTAAAATTAAATCCAAAGCCGTCGTTCCGGTTGAAGCAAGTGAGGAAGAGCTTGAGGGCTATGCACTTGCCGATGAAATTTTCCAAAAGAACATCGAAGGCAAGCAGATTCGCAAAAAAATAATTGTGAAGGGAAAGCTCGTTAATTTTATCGTCGGATAGCTCCATGAATGACATCCTGATAATTTCTCTCATCGGTGCATTCATCGGGACAAGTGCAGGTATGCTTGGGATTGGCGGCGCACTCGCCGCCACTCCCCTGCTCAAAATTCTCATCGGCTTACCTCCGTTACTCGCTCTCGCCTCGCCACTGCCTTCGACACTTCCCTCAGCACTTTCAGGCGCAATCGTCTATCACAAGAATAAACTCATCGACTTTAAACTAGCCCTGTGGGTACTCATTACAGCGATTCCAATGAATATCATTGGTACAAAAGCAACGCAGTATATTCCGCCGGTGGTACTGATGTATCTTACCGGAGGGTTTATTTTTATCGTCGGATGTACGTTTTTTATTCGAGGTTGGCTGCTGAAGGAAGAACTCGACAAGCCGACGGAGTATTCGGTATTGTCGGCGATTTTGACGGGGATTATTACCGGTTCGGTGTCAGGCGTACTCGCTATCGGTGGTGGAATTATCATGATTCCCGCATTTGTGAAAATCAACAAACTCCCTGTAAAATCTGCCTTTGCGACGTCTCTCTTCTGTATCGCCGTGCTTGCTGTGCCCGGCGGTATAGGACATTATATGCTCGGGCATATTGATATGAAAGTAATGCTGATTCTCATGATAACCGTTGCTCCGTTTTCGTATTTTGGCGCTAAGCTTGCCGTGCGGCTTAAGAGCAAAACATTAGAGAAGATTTTCGGAACATTTATGATCGCACTATCGGTGTACTTTCTGTTAACTCAATGATACCATGTACGTTACAAACATACTGATGCACGATTCCATCACTCGTTAGTTCTGCAATCTTACATTTTCAAGGGTAAAGTAAAACGTCGTTCCCTCCCCTATTGATGAATCCACCCAGATTATTCCATGATGTCTGTCGATAAACTCTTTGCAGAGAAGGAGACCAAGACCGCTGCTTGGTTCTTTTTCTGTTCCGGGGCGTGACGTCTTTTCGTCAATTTTGAATAGTTTGTCGACTATATCCTGCCCCATACCTATCCCATTGTCTTTCACATAGATACACACAAGACTTTTAGTAAAGACCGGTTGCTCTACATTAAGGGAATCTGGAATATTTTGGGTGTCTATTGTCTCTATTCCAATATCAATATTTCCTCCTCGGTGGGTGAATTTAATACTGTTGGTCAAGAGATTCCGCAGGATAGTCTCGCACATATCTGCATCGGCTTCAATGACATAATCGGACGGTACGGAAATGTTCAGCGTGATGTTTTTGGCAGTTGCCTGATCTTTGAGCAGGAGTTTGACTTTAAAAGCCAGATCAAAAACGTTGACATTCTGCAGTGTAAGATCAATTTTTTCCATTTGCGAGCGAGCCCATTGCAAGAGGTTGTTCAAGAGTGCAAAGGTAGTTTTCGCGGAATTCTTCATTTGTGTAATCATTCGTAATTTCTCTTCATCATTCATCGTATCAAAGTACCGCTCTAGCAGCTCGGTACTGTTGAGTAATCCTGCAAATGGATTTCTGAGATCGTGGGCGATGATAGAGAAGAATTTGTCTTTGGTGTGATTAGCAATCTGAAGCTGTAATTCAGAGTCACAGAGCTTGTCATTGAGTGAGACTAATTTACTTGCCTCAGATGCGATACTTTCATTGAGGTCGCGCAGCTCGATGTTTGATTCTTCGAGCTTGATGAGTGCAGCGTTGAGTTCGTTGGTACGTAGAATGACCTTTTCTTCAAGTTCTGCATTGAGTTTTATCACCTCGTTTTCTGCTCTCAGTCGTTCAGAAAGGTCAAATTCACTTCTATCGACTGCATTTTTAAAAATCACATACAGATTATATCCGATAGTCGCTATGTAGATATAGGTAACGGCGCAATCAAAAAAGTAATCGACAAGATCTCCGGCAGGTATTTGATTGGAATACAGTATTATACCGCAGAAAAGGGTTAGTAAAAGTACATTTGCCGTCGTGTATATGATGATGTAGATTTTGTTTTTATGTACGAGCAACGGAGTCATCGACAGCACGCCAAAGGTGAGAACGATAGTATCGAAGCGTGCAAGATTCACCGAATCCCCTTTGAACATTATCGTCCATAAGGCGGTAAAACACGTGACCAATAGCAGATGAATTGTAACATCTACTTTCCCTTTGATGAGAAGGTGTATGGAGAACGAAATGATGAATAAACAAAGAGCTTCGACGGAAATGGTAAACAGGTTGAGGTTGTTGTTGAGTAGTGCACCAATGTACCATGTCGTACCAAGGAGCAGCACCGTAAAAGCACACATTGCGATGCTGACTTTGTAGATAAACTGTACTTTTAACTGAGTCAGATAGTCATCAGTGTTGTAAATACTCAGAAAGGAAGGTAAAAACGGGGCAGATTTTTGCTGAGTAGCTGTTGTTTTCATAAGCAATCGAATGAGCGTATGTAATAATCATAAGTAGTACACCGACGCATACCTGATTGAATGTCTATTATTCGGACTGAGCTATCGTAAAATAGAACGTACTGCCAACATGTATTTCTGATTCTGCCCATATTGCGCCACCGTGTTTATGAACGAACTCTTTGCAAAGTATGAGACCTAACCCCGTGCTTGGTTCGTTTTCCGTTCCCGGTCGTGAGACTTTTTCATCGATTTTAAAGAGTCTCGAAACGATATCGGGTGTCATTCCTATGCCGGAATCTTTGACGAACACACATACCTGACGATTACTCGTTGTTGAATATGCTGCCTTTTCATTCAGGGCATGATTTGCCAAAACTCCAATGCTAATCGTACCTCCCCGTTGAGTGAATTTAATGGCATTGGTGAGTAAATTTCTGATAATCGCATTGAGCATCGGTACATCTGCCTGAATCTGTACATTCTCGACTGTTGTCTCTAACGTGATATTTTTCTGTTTTGCAAGCTCTGTCTGTACATCGATGTTCTGCCGAACGATAAAGTCAAGACTGCATGGCTCGGGTGTAAACCGAATCGCACCACGTTGTACCAACGACCACTCGAGCAAGTTTTCGAGTAATCGGTAGAGATTAGACGATGATTCATGAAGACTTTTCAAAAAATCTTGCAAGTCTTCTGTCGAGAGATCCTCGCATTCTTCGAGCAGATGCTTGGTAAGCCCCAGAAAACCGCTGAAGGGTGACCTCAGATCATGAGCAATAATCGAAAAAAACTTGTCTTTTGAGCTATTGATAATGCTAAGCTGAGTATTAGATTCCTGAAGCTGCAGCGCATATTTCTCGGCTTTTATGCGTTCGAGTGTGTATTCTTTGTGAAAAAATCTTACGATAAAAAATACCATAACCGAACAATACAAGACAGTTACCAGACTATCTGCCCAGCGATCAAACCCGGGGTCAATCGGAGTAATGAGATCCGGTCTGTAGAGCTGTATCATATAGATACTCAGCGTACAGACTATAGAAAGCAGTAGGACGAAGATTTTTTTACGTTCAGGAACAATGACAAGCGAGAGCAGTAATACCACAAAGAAAACAATGATATTCGGACCGTCAATCCCGCCATTGAGTATCCATACAAAAGATAATCCCACCAATGAAAGAAAAGCTGTTGGAATCAGTAACGGCTCGATAATCTTACGTACCCGCACAAGGTAAAACAGTCCCAAGAAAATAGCAAGCAAGAGTAAAGGAATGATTTTTAAGGCAAGGGGTGTTTTGGGGAAGAGCATGGTGGAAATTGTACCCACGGTGCAGATTACAATCCCGACGACCAAGGTAGAAAGCAGGAGCCGATGTTCTAATGAATACTCGCCGGTATTACCATACACGAATGATATCAAGGACTTACGCAGCGAAGTAATGACGGTAGACATGTATTCTCCTCCCGGGAATATATGGATTAATACCACAGAAATCAGAAGTTATAGTATTCTTCAGAATCTGAATACCGTCCTTCTCGTCAGTGAACAACTAACAATTAATTCTAATATAACTATCGATAGAATATAACCATAACCATAACCTGCGCCTAGATGAAGGAATGGTGGTAATTCTTTTCCAAATTACAAATTATCTGGAGGTTATACAAGACATTATTGGTTGACCACACTAAATTTACCGAGAGAGGTTTTTCCGTGGATAGTAATAGTGTAAATATAGGTATTACTTGCAAGTTCAATCCCTGTAGGTTTCCAGGCAACCACTCTTTTACCCGCTTCATCGGTAGTAATCGGTATCTCACCGGAGAAAACTGATATCCAATCCACCGTATACACGGACAGGTACGGCCGGTCGCTCACCCGGGCATCGGAAGGAGCAGGAAAATAAAGTAGTTCGTCAATTCCCGGTCGAAAAGGATTCGGATATAAATATTCGCTTTCGATGGTGGCTATACCATTCCGTACGATGCTGTGCGTACAAATCTCGGGAAAGCTTGTTCTGAAGTCGTACGAATACCCGGTACCCGCGATTGGAATCGGCTGAGGAGCACGCGAGCATACAATTGTATATTCACCCGGTCTCTGTGTCTGATGAAGGATGTCATACATCGCAGGATAGGTCACGAGGAACTCCGCCGAATCCGGTGTATTGGTCGATACGTCAGCAGGCAAAATACACCGTGAAAATTGTATCTGAAACGGCTTAATCTGCAATGTCTCCATAAATGAAGGTGGCGAATATGTTTCTTCAGTTTGAAGGGCAAACTCAGGATAAATAGCCGCTTGCGTGAAGTATTTCCCTGCAATAGAACGTTTGCCGGTGTAGTATATCCATGGTAAAAAGTCACACCATGCCTGCTGTAAACTGCTCCCACGCTCTACGAGGGCACTGTCGATCGCACGATATGGTTCTAACCCCTGAAGCGAATTATTCGGCTCTACTCCATCGGCAACTAATTCCAATATATGCCTGATAAATGCATCACCGTACTGCAAGCGAAAATACTCGAAAACAACACAATAAGAATACCCGTAAAACGCATCACTCTGCCCAAAAAAATACTTATCATTTTGGGTAAAGAAATTCTTGATGTAATTGAGGTAATCGGTGACCTCAGGATAGACACGAATTTCAATCCAAGAACTCATCATCTCATGAAATGATCCTGTCGATGCACCGTAACCATATTGTATAGAATGGTGATACTCATGTGCCAGGGTTACTTTTAATGCATCGTATCCAAACGTGGCATAGGCCGGCTTTCCATTATAACTATCTTTCGCATTGAAATTATTATCCATACGGATAAAAGAATACGAGCGGGGATAAATACCACCTGTTACATTTCCGTCGGGAACTGTCTCGCCATACTTCCCTTCTTTCGATAAATCAACGAAATATATGTCATATTGATCACTTCCCCCTTTGGTATTATCCGTTGGCGGGGTCTTGTATCCCATCTCCACCACTTCAACAGAATAAATATAATCCATCATCAATCCCGCTGAATCGATCCAATCGGGAACACCGTTTCGATTGTCATCTGCTGTCGGTACAGAATCCACACCCGCTATCGTATAATGGAATAAAAATCGACCTGAAGGAGACGCAGCCGTCAGGGGCAGCGGTGGGCGCTCATCGAGAATTATATCGCCCTTGGTAATCGACAGCATGCGTGCAGTATTTCGCTCGGAGAATGTCCCGCATTTAGTGGGGATGTCCTCAAATCCGTGGGCATACACAAGAGGAATCGAATGGGCGCAAAAAAAGGCAATTGAAAGGACAATTGCCTTGATAAAGTGTCGTATCATATTGAGTTGTTTCGTTATCTACCTATGTGGAAATAATAAATCATCAACGGAACATTTCTTTAATCATACCCCATGTACGCCGAACGCCACTCACACTGTGGGATACATTAATAGGGCTGGAATACGTAACTGAGTTGTCTGTACCGACATATTTCAGACGATACGTATATTTTGTCTGCTGTGTCAACGAAGGGTTGTTGTCATTCTGTTTCATAAAAGCATCGTCGTCGGTGTACGAATAAACAGCCTGGGCACCGCGGGCGTCTAATTGCCCAATATGCTTAAAGACCCCATCAGAACCGGCACGCTCAATGTCGTAGCGGGCGACACTGCGTTCAACAGAAGATTTCCAGGAAACAGTAATGCTTTTTCCGTCAGATTTGGCTGTAAAATAATCGAGCGAAATCTCAGCCGCAAAGAGCGTCGTCACGGATAAAAGCAGGGCAAGGATGGTAGTTTTCATTCTCATAACACAAAAATAGGGCGGTTAACGATAATTGCAAAATGATTTTTTAGTTATTCCCCACATTTTACTCTTTCGTGCACGGTTATACGGCATTTTTCAATCTTTATTGTTAATTTGTGGAATAATTCTTTGCTTACTCTCAAGCGTATTGCCTGAATGAACATTCGTAAACTCTACTATCTCCTCTCACCCCGTGCCCGGCGGATTGTTCGCCGCCTCGTCTATCTCCCTGTAGATCTGCTCGATTCTCTGCGCGGGAAACCATCGCTCGTCCCGCCGAGAGGTAAGATTTTTGTCGGCGCTGGCGATTTTGAACGCCAAGGTATGATATTTCTCGAATATTTCAAGACCTATGCTCACCTCAAGCCCCATCATCATGTCCTCGATGTCGGCTGCGGTATCGGACGAATGGCTCTGCCTCTCACCCAATACATCACTCCACCCGGGAGCTATCACGGATTCGATATCGTCAACGAAGGAATAGATTGGTGTACGAAGACTATTACCCCGAAATACCCGCATTTTACGTTCCTCCATATTGACCTGCTGAACGATCTCTATACCTCCAAAGGCGCATCAGCCGCTGAGTTTGTGTTTCCGTATTCGGATAATCAGTTCGATTTTACGTTCTTAACGTCGGTGTTTACACATTTTGTACCTGCCGAGACTGAACAGTACATCCGCGAAATCAGTCGCGTGCTATCGCCCGGCGGACGCTGCCTTGCCACGTTTTTTATCTTTGATGCCGGCTTCAGAGAGTCGGAATTAGAAGAATTTTCATTCCCCTACAACTACGGTCATTACCGCCTGATGGACGACAAAGTCCAATCGGCAAATGTCGCCTACGAACTCGAGTACCTCGAACGAATTATCGCAAACAATGGACTGATTCTCGAGAAGTATATAGTGGGATCATGGGGCGGCAAAACCCCGCAACCTGTTGTTTCCTACCAAGATATGTTGATTATTTCCAAACCCCTCACATCCTAAATTGTCTATGCTCCCCTTGCGCGTTGCTTTTCTCTGGCATCAACATCAGCCCTATTACAAGAAAGATTCGACCTTTATTCTGCCATGGGTACGCCTGCACGGTGCCAAGGATTATTATGACTTACCTGCTCTTTTGCGTGAATTCCCCACTGTTCGGCAGACTATCAATCTTGCTCCGTCGCTCATGATTCAAATTGATGATTATCTTCATCATACGACGAAAGATACTGTTCAGCTTCTTACAGAAATTCCGGCTGATGAATTAACCGATGAACATAAAAAACAAATACTTGCGCTGTTTTTCCTGTGCAATCAAGAACTCATGACGCTTCCCTACGAACGCTACCGAACGCTCCACGAGAGAGCTTCCCGTCCGGAGATTGCGGTTGCAGAATTCACCGCACAAGACTGGCGCGACCTCCAGACCTGGTACAATCTCACTTGGATTGGTCATGTATCACGTTCTGACAAGCGTGTGCAGCATCTTTTCGAAAAAGGAATGAACTTTACCGAACAAGATAAACAACTGGTGCTCACAATCCACCAAGAGATTATGGCTCGTATCCTGCCGGAAATGAAGGAATTACGAACGTCCAACCAAATCGAAATCAGCGTCACTCCTATGTATCATCCTATCTCTCCGCTGTTGATTTCCAATGAATCTGCCCGTGAGGCAATGCCGAATTGCGTACTTCCGGAGAAGCAATTTGACGGTCTTGAGGATGCTGCAATTCATATTCGACGCGCACAGGAGTATTACCAAACGACCTTTGGCGACTTGCCCAACGGAATCTGGCCATCGGAGGGTTCGATAAGCATGGCCTCACTCGACCTAATGGTTCAAAACGGAATCTCCTGGGCTGCAAGTGATGAAGATGTACTCTGGGCAAGCACCCGCGACCATCATTGGACGGATAAATTTTTTCCGCGAACGGTGAGAACGCCAAGCGGAGATATTGCAATGCTCTTTCGCGATCATGCACTTTCGGATGCCATTGGATTTGTCTATTCACGGTGGGATGCCACGCATGCTGCCGATGATTTTTGCCGGCGATTGCGGGAAATTCGTGCGGGTATTGTCGAACGCTATGGAGAGCAAGCACTTGCGCATGCAGTGGTTCCCGTCATCTTGGATGGCGAGAACTGTTGGGAGTATTATTTTCAAAATGGGTCGTACTTTCTGCGTACACTCTACAGCCGTCTCTCAGGGAATGAATTTCAGACCGTGACGTGCAGTGAGGCGACGGAAAATCATGCAGAGTTTCTTCCGCCACTGACCTCCATCCGCGCCGGCTCGTGGATTAATGCGAATTTTAAAATTTGGATTGGTCATCCGGAAGATAACGCCGCATGGTCAATGCTCGCCGATGCCCGAGCGGCGGTGATGACAAAGAAGCAACATGCTGATTTTACAGCAGCTTTTGAACACATCCTCATAGCCGAAGGGTCAGACTGGTGCTGGTGGTACGGCGACGACCATGTCTCAGCGAATCAACGTCAATTTGATGAACTCTTCCGTTGGAATATCGAACAGGCATACGGCACAGTGGGTCTTCTACCGCCGGATGCTGTATTTCGCTCAATACTCGGTATTGCCACTGAATCGTCGTGGAGTGATGCACATCTATTCGAACCGGAAAGAACTGCCTCGGCGATGCATTCAATTGGTGATGTAGTGCGTAAAATTCTCTTTCGTAAGAAAAATATAACGCTTGAAGTACGTAT
>JBPOHH010000137.1:0-2634 GCA_052035765.1 Bacteroidota bacterium | reverse complement strand
ACCAATGCCAAGAAAATCGACGGCGGATACCTCCTCAACGGCGCAAAAATGTGGATTACCAATGGCAGTTTGGCCGATGTAGCTGTTGTCTGGGCGAAGCTCGACGGCGATATCTGCGGCTTCCTGGTCGAAAAAGGCATGAAGGGTTTCAGCGCTCCCGAGATGAAAGGCAAGCATTCGCTCCGCGCCTCGGTTACGAGCGAATTAATTTTCCAGGATGTGGAAATTCCCGAAGGAAACAAGCTCAATGTGCGTGGATTAAAGGGCCCGCTTTCCTGCTTAACCCAAGCACGGTACGGTATTTCCTGGGGTGCAATTGGCGCGGCGATCGGCGTTTATGATTCATCGCTCAATTATGCCAAGTCACGGATTCAATTCGACCGTCCGATTGCGGGCTTCCAATTAGTACAGGAAAAGCTTGTCTGGATGCTCAATGAAATTACCAAAGGACAATTACTCTGTTATCAATTAGGTCGCCTGAAAGATGCCGGGAAAATGAATCCGAATCAAGTATCGCTTGCCAAAAGAAATAACGTCGATATTGCTATTCAGGCAGCCCGCATTGCCCGCGATATTCATGGCGCTAATGGAATTTTAGATGAGTACCCAATCATGCGTCATGCGGCAAATCTTGAATCAGTAAGAACATACGAAGGCACGCACGATATCCATACGCTCATTTTGGGCGCCGATATTACCGGTATTCAGGCATTTAAATAAACACGAACCATCCCGGGGAAACTGCACAGCGCGGTTTCCCCGTTTTTTTTGAAGTAATCATCATTAGCATAGTACAACCTCATGGCAAAAACAATCGGCAAGCCAATTCCAAGCGACCTTAACAGCGATAAAAATCGTGATATCAACACCGAAGCGCTGCGAGTCATCACCGCCAAAGGTGAGAAAATCAAGCTCGGCGGCGGGAAATCATCGATCGAAAAGCACAAAGCAAAGGGCAAGCTCACGGCGCGTGAACGTATTGCGCTCTTGACTGACGAAGGCGCTGATTTCTTAGAAATCGGACTCTTTACGGCGTATGATATGTACAAAGAGCAGGGCGGCGCGCCGAGCGCGGGTGTCGTCTGCGGGATTGGAATCATCCACGGCCGTGAATGCGTGATTGTCGCCAATGACGCTACAGTAAAGGCCGGCGCGTGGTTCCCAATGACTGCCAAGAAAAACATGCGGGCACAGGAAATAGCTATTGAAAATCGGCTTCCAGTGATTTACCTCGTGGATTCCGCCGGTGTATTCCTGCCGATGCAGGATGAAATTTTCCCGGATAAAGAGCATTTCGGGCGTCAATTCCGCAATAAAGCCGTGCTGTCGGCCATGGGCGTACCGCAGATTGCAGCAATTATGGGACCCTGCGTGGCAGGCGGAGCGTATTTGCCGATTATGAGCGACGAGGCGATTATTGTGGAGGGAACGGGGAGTGTGTTTCTCGCGGGGCCGGCATTGGTCGAGGCGGCGATTGGCGAAAAAACGGGGATTGAGCCGCTCGGAGGCGCCGACATGCATGCGTCGATTTCGGGGGTAATTGATTATAAAGTAAAGGATGATGACGAAGCGCTTGCGATGATACGTTCGCTGGTTGAGAAATTCTCGCCCACCAAAGGTCAGAAGAATATTTTTGATAGAAGTGAACCGAAAGCGCCACTTTTCCCGATGGAGGATATCTTCTCCATTCTTCCGGCAGATCGCGCAAAGCCCTATAATGTCTATGAATTACTCGCGCGCATTCTCGACAATTCCGAACTCGATGAATACAAAGCCGATTATGGCAAGACAATTATCTGCGGCACGGCGCGCATTGACGGCTGGGCAGTGGGAATTGTCGCAAATAATCGTGAAATTGTGCGTTCGGGCAAGGGTGAGATGCAGATTGGCGGCGTGATTTACTCCGAAAGCGCTGATAAAGCTGCGCGGTTTATTATGAATTGCAATCAACGCGGGATTCCGCTGGTGTTTTTTCAGGATGTGACCGGCTTCATGGTAGGCACCCGCGCCGAACAAGGCGGTATCATCAAAGACGGCGCCAAGATGGTGAATGCGGTGGCAAATTCGGTCGTTCCTAAGTTTACATTCATCGTTGGAAATAGTTACGGAGCAGGGAATTACGCTATGTGTGGTAAAGCGTATGACCCACGATTGATATTTGCTTATCCGTCGGCGCAGATTGCGGTGATGAGTGGCGGGTCGGCATCAAACACCTTGCTGACGATCAAGCTGGCGTCGCTTGAAAAGGAGGGTAAGAAGCTGGGCGAGGACGAACAGCAAGAGCTCTTGAAGGAGATTCAAGACCGGTATAATGATCAAACTTCTCCGCTGTATGCGGCATCGCGTTTGTGGGTTGATGGTATTGTTTCGCCTCTTGAGACACGGAAGATAATCTCCCGTGGGATTGCGATGGCAGCGCACAATGACCAAACGCCGGAATGGAAATCAGGCGTTTTGCAGGTATAAATCCCTGCTGAATAAAATTTCTTTTGCTGATAGATTATCTTTGTAGTAAATTCACGTTCAAATTATTTGTTTCAATCACAATTCTTGGAGATATTCCATGAAACTAAAGGTTCTCTCTACTCTTCTCTTATCTGCCTTTTTGATTATCCTCCTCTCCGGTTGCGGTAA
>JBPOHH010000898.1:0-2393 GCA_052035765.1 Bacteroidota bacterium | reverse complement strand
CTCTGGGATACGGCTCTGAGAGCGCGTGTTCTTACTTTGTAGTCCATATTTCATTCGCTAAAAAAATCACCTAGTGCCGCTCGCGAAGAAGCGAGGGGCTCGGTCAGCATGACCAAAAACCGAGGGCATCGCGAGGACGCGATACTCTCGGAAGAATCCCCCTGACTAGACTCCAGCTTCAGCTGGAGAAAAAAGTAAACCAAGGTATTCGGCTTTAGCCAAATCTACACCTGCTGATAACTGTAAGTATTCATAAACCATGACTTGTGATGAATTTAACGGGCAATTTAAATTTTTAAGCGGTTCTGGGTGTTTTTATGCAAATATTCTTTGGTTAGTTTCTTGCAATACCGTAAGTTACACCCAACCACACCGGTTCTTTCACAAAAACTCTTGTGGTATGGTAATCTTAATCGCTGAAATTCAACGCCGGACACACCGGCAGTACTATCTTTTCCGGAGATTGAATGACAAAACTTTACAGCATGTCCGTGCATTCCGCGCCTCATAATCCACCCCAACTCAATATCTCCGCCCAAGACCTCTACACAGGTGTTTTTGGCTATTCCATTACTGTCAGGGGTACAATCATTGTAATTAAACAATTCATTATTATCAAATAATTACAGGAGAAAATCCAATGAAAAACTCAAAGAAATCAATGGCGCTTGCATTCTGTGTTCTTCTGATAGTTTCTTGTGGACTGTCGGCGCAGACATTTAACCTTGAAATTACGCCAAATACACAAACAATTTCAATTGGGCAGACTTCTACATTTTTCGTTGCTGTCAAACCGGTTAATGGTTACAATGCATCCGTTTTTGTATCTGTGAATGCTACACCTCAATTCTACGGAACAGTTGAATTATCAACAGCAACGATTAATCCCCCCTACAAGATTGCAACCCTCAAGATCACGCCTTCTATACAAGACACCGGCACGAAAGTCATTGAACTAAAAGCTATGAATAATGGAGTGTCGGCTACTGCTACTTGTTCTCTGACTATACAAAAGAATGTGCAGTGGACGACTCTCAAACCGCCTTCGATTATCCAATGGAGAAGTAACGATAACTCCGTTTCGTTGAGAACAGATAATAAAGGCGATATATGCTACGCAGTATATCAGAATAGCTTTCCCACGTATAGTGTTTCCATTAATCACTACAGGAATCATCAGTGGGAGTCAGATGTCTTTACATCATCTATTATTGCGATAAGCTACAATAACATAGCGTTTGCTTTAGACCCAAATGGTGTGTATTGGTTCACTCCAATTTACGGACAAGGCGGAATTATCCGCTTCGACGGTAAATTTACAACCTATTTCAATTCTACAAATTCAGAATTGATTTCTGAAGGACCGTTGTTCGTTGATATAGATAGGAATAATATGCCCGTTGGGATAACTGAAGATAAGCACGGAGACAGCTATCTTACTCGATTTGACGGGGCAGAATGGAAGTCTTTCAAGCTTACAATCCCTAAAGATTCTCAAAACAAAACTGTCAGTTTACAGAGAAGCTGTATTGATTCAGCTAATCGAATGTGGGTTGGTACCAATGGTGGCGGAATAATTAGGATGAGTGATACTGTTCAAGAATATATCAGCGCCAAAGATAATAAGTCTCTCTGGAGCGACAACATCCAGCAAGTTCTTTGTGATAAAGATGGTGGTATCTGGTGTATGTACGGTGGAAATTCAAATGAAAAAGTAATCTCCTATCTCGATGGAAATGAATGGAAACACATAGATTCTCCGGTTAATATGGGGTATGTAATCACATTTTTTGTCGATGAGAATAAAAATGTGTGGCTGAGTACATCGGAAGGATTGCATTTTTACAACGGTACACGTTGGACAACATACAACAAAAGTAATTCACCTCTAACGAAGCAAGTGAGAAGAATGGTACAAGATAGAAACAAGAATATATGGATGGTAATCGACGACTTATTCTATGTGTTTAATCCCAATGGCTTAGTAGATATACCACTTGCTCCGACCGGTGTCGAAGAACAGCCGGTAATAACCGATGGTGGAGTTACAATTTCTCCCAATCCTGCTTCAGAGAATTTTACAATTTTAGGGGTAAATGAAATATCCTCGGTCACTATCGTAAATTCGCTAGGTATGGAAGTGAAAACGTTGAACGGTTCTCATGCTTTAGATGTTTCGGACGTGGCGAATGGTATCTATTTTGTACAGATATGCACACCCTCCGGGATGATTACCAAGTCGATAGTTGTAAGTCGCTAAATTAACTATCTTTAAGCTTAACTATTTAGGGGGTTGGAAATGAAATCCACCCCAACTCAACATCTCAGCCCAAGATCTCTACACAGGTGTCTTTGTCTATTCTATTACCGTCAGCGGTAAAGTCATCGTGTCT
>JBPOHH010000784.1:0-3136 GCA_052035765.1 Bacteroidota bacterium | reverse complement strand
GCCCTCGACTAGAGTCCTACCTGTTCATTACATCGCTCTATCCCAAACACCTGCTGCTCCTATTTGAATGCCGGTACACCACAAAATGTCGGCGAATCTAATTATTTAAATGTAACTTGCACAAAATAATGTGGATTACCATCCTGATGGCTTCGCTTGTGCATAGCTCCTGCATGTTTCATCGAACGCACTCTGAGGATGGCACCACGGTATCCACAAGTAGCATTCCAATGGGGTACGGCGGCTCGCGTGCAGCAGAACGCCTATGCACGATACCGGAAACTATCCATCGCAAGTGTTCTATGAACAATACAGATACTAATTAACTTTCACCCGTGCGCCCTGCGGCGCATGTGCTACGAACACTCAAACAGAGGTGTTCATTTAAAGACAATCCTTCGCTACTATGAAAGCAACGTCAACCAAAAAGAAATCCCCTGTCCATACAGATGTTAAAGAAAATTCCTTTCCTGTAGTCGCTATTGGCGCGTCTGCCGGTGGATTAGAAGCGATGATGGAGCTATTAAAATACCTGCCCCCCGACACCGGAATGGCCTTTATTTATGTGCAGCATCTCAGCCCGGATCACAAGAGCATGCTCACCGAAATTCTATCCAAAAAGACGACGATGATTGTGCAGGAAATTGACGACATGGATAAAATTCAGCCCGACAATGTTTTTGTAATTCCTTATAATAAAGGAATTGAGGTGACAGACGGACACATCAAGTTAATTCCACGATCCGAAAGCAGTGCAGCAATTACCATTGACATACTTTTTTCTTCTCTAGCCGAGGCGCAAAAAGAGAGAGTGATTGGTATTATTCTTTCCGGCAGCGCGAGTGATGGTACGCTTGGTATTAAAGCGATCAAGCATGAAGGTGGATTAACATTTGCGCAGGATGATACTGCAAGATTCACCAGTATGCCGCACTCGGCAATTGCCGCAGGTGTGGTGGATTTTATATTGTCACCCAAGGATATTGCCCTCGAATTAGCACGACTGAGCAAGCATCCATTGTTAAAAAGCACCTCCCTAAAAGTTGGGGAAGAGGATTTAATTGAGAACAATAATACCGACTTAGAGACAATTCTCAACCAATTACTCAAGGCTACGGGTGTTGATTTTAGTGCGTATAAAATGAACACCATCAAGAGGCGCATTATTCGTAGAATGCTCCTGTATAAAATCGCCACCCTTCATGAATATGCACAGCTTATTCTCCAAAAAAATGAAGAAATAGATATTCTCTATCAGGATTTACTGATTAATGTAACCAGCTTTTTTCGGGATACCGATACGCACAAGTATTTAAAAGAAAATCTATTTCCTAAGCTGCTGAAACGCAAAAAAATTGGGGAGTCCCTACGTATATGGGTTCCCGCCTGTGCAACCGGCGAAGAGGCATATTCCATTGCCATGATGGTACTCGAAATTCAAGGCAGCATTCCGACCAACATCCCCGTTCAGATATTTGCCACAGACCTCAGCGAAAAAGCAATCAACAAAGCGCGGAATGGTGTGTACTCCAAGCACGATCTCGAAACGGTATCGCCAAAGCGCATTCAGCGATTCTTTACCAAAGTCGATGGTAGCTTCCGCGTCAATAAATCGGTGCGGGATATGTGCGTATTTGCTCCTCATAATATTCTGCGCGATCCGCCTTTTTCGCGGCTTGACTTTATTAGTTGTTGCAACCTCTTTATTTATTTAGACACTGCAGCTCAGAAAAAAGCGGTCAACACATTTCATTATGCTCTGAATGATGATGGATTTTTAATGCTAGGCAAGTCAGAAAATATCACCCAATCGGCGAATCTTTTTACGAATTTTAATAAAAAATACAAACTATTTTCCCGCAAAATAAATTCGGGAACCCGCACACTTCCTGCGTTATCTCCCCGCTTTACACATCAAGCGTTGCCGGACAAAAGCAGTACGATAGCCCGACGAAATCCTGCCCAAAGAGCTACGACTCTCAATCATAACGGACTTGAAACAGCAATTGATGCCGTGCTTGTATCTGAATTTATGCCGGCAAGCGTTATCATTAATTACCAAATGGAAATTGTGCAGTTTCGCGGCTCGACCGATCTATTTCTCACCCATCCAAAAGGCAAAGCGACATTTAATATTTTGAAAATGGCGAGACCTGAAATTGCATTTGAATTACGGAATTCTATTTCAAAAGTCATTGCATCAAAACACCGCATCCGCAAGAACGGAATTGAAATGAAGATCAATTCTGAAGTGAAAATAATAAGTTTGGAAATTGTGCCGCTCACGATTGAATGGGATGAACCCTTGCTGTTGGTACTTTTCACGGAACATGTGCAGGTCGATTATGTTTCCCATCAAAGCACCGGCGGTCAAAGTAATTCCCTTGCAAAAGACCGCAGGATACATAAATTAGAACTGGAATTAGCCGCAGCGCATGCCGATGCGCTCGCTATTGCGCAGGAGCAGGAAGCATTTACCGAAGAATTACAGAGTGCGAATGAAGAGGTCGTGTCGAGCAATGAAGAACTCCAAACCGTGAATGAAGAACTCGAAACCTCAAAAGAAGAAATTGAATCCGCCAACGAAGAGCTCACCACCACCAATCAGGAATTACAAACGCGTAATGACCTGCTCAATGAATCCTATGATTATTCTGAAGCTGTCATTGCGACCATGCACAATCCAATGATTGTTTTGGATAAAAATCTACGGGTGAAATCTGCCAATAAAACATTCTATAAAGATTTTAAAGTCAACGAAGTAGAGACCGAAGGTGTGCTGTTGTATGACTTAGGAAACAAGCAATGGAATATCCCCCGACTGCGCGAATTACTCGAAAATATTCTTCCAAAGAATTCTCATTTCCATGATTTTGAAATATCGCATACGTTCCCTGTAATTGGTGAACGAATAATGCTTCTTAATGCCAGCCGCATTCTTCAGAAAACGAACCATGAAGAATTAATCCTACTTGCAATTTCTGATATTACGGAAGTGCGGCACAAAGCGGTGGAGCTGCAACAGAAGGAAAAAGAAATTTTATTACTTCAAATTGAAGCTGAAATTAATGCAAGAAAAAAAATTGAAGACAGCGAAAAACGCTACACAATGATGGTCATGCAATCACCATTTGCC
>JBPOHH010000154.1:0-1756 GCA_052035765.1 Bacteroidota bacterium | reverse complement strand
CATCACCGGCGATGCTCACATTGAGATTATTGGGTAAACGCTTGGAGGGTGAGGTGAGGGGATTCGGACCATTAATGGTGACATTGGGGATTGTACTGAGTGTTTCCCAGAGGCGGTTGCGGAGGCGACTACAATGTTCGACGTCGCGCTCCATATCTGCTACTCCTACCTCGATTGATTTTGCAAAACCCACTATTCCCGGAACATTGAGTGTGCCGCTGCGCATGCCGGACTCGTGTCCGCCGCCGTCAATCTGCGGACTAACTTTACACCCCGAACGCACATACAATGCTCCCACACCTTTGGGTCCATATATTTTATGTGCCGTGAGCGAGGCCATCTGCACATTGATTTTTTGGGTGTCAAAGGGGATTTTGCCGATGGTTTGTGTGGCATCGGTATGGAACCACACGCCATGTTTCCTGCAAATTTCACCTACTTTTTCAATATCGAGCACTGTGCCTATTTCATTATTACCATGCATCAGCGTTACGAGAATCGTCTCAGGCGTGATAGCATTCTCTAATTCCTGATAATTGATAAGTCCTTCGTTGTCAACGGGTAATATTGTAATGCGAAAACCCTCTTTCTCCAGCGACTTGCATGTGTCGAGCACCGCTTTATGTTCGGTCGCTGCCGTGATGATATGATTCCCTTTCCCTGAGAGCATTCGCGCCGTTCCTTTAATCGCCAGATTATTCGACTCCGTCGCACCGGACGTAAAGATAATCTCTTCCGGTGTGGCACCGATTGCATCAGCTATTGTTTTACGCGCAGCTTCGACGGCTTTTTTGGCGGTATCGCCGAAGGCGTGACCACTGCTGGCGGCATTACCAAAACATTCCATAAAGTAGGGTTTCATCGCATCAAACACACGTTCATCGACCGGCGTTGTCGCATTATAATCAAGATAGATAGGGAATTTCATCGGCAATTGAAATTGAGGGTTGAAATAAATACAGCCCGCAGATACATCCACGGGCTGCGCTGACTGTTAAGCAAGTGTCTTTTTAATCAAATAGAAATCTACTTTATTTTCCGTAATCGCATCGCGCGCTTCGAGGTCGGCTACTGTCTTCGGCGGCGGCATGATGGCGAGATCGCCGGAGTGCCAGTTCACGGGCAGTGAACATTTATTCGTGTCGGCTGTCTGCAGCGCCGACAGCACGCGCTTGATTTCTTCCATATTCCGCCCTACATTCAGAGGGTAGTACATGATGAGGCGGATGATGCCGTTCGGGTCAATAAAAAACACCGCACGCACGGTTTCCGTGGCATGTTCGCCCGGGTGTAACATGCCATATAAATTCGCTACTTTCATGCCGATATCTGCAATCAGCGGGAAGCGCATTGTCACACCTGTATTTGCCCGCACATTATGCACCCAAGCGATATGCGAGTGGATACTGTCGATGCTCAGACCGAGAAGCTTGGTGTTGTGATGGAAGAAGTATTCCTGTTCCCGTGCGAACTCCGTGAGCTCGGTCGTGCACACAGGCGTAAAATCAGCAGGATGGGAGAATAAAATCACCCAACTACCAATATTATAATCCGAAAAGCGGAGCGCGCCCTGCGTAGTATTTGCTTCAAAATCAGGAGCTTTGTCGCCAATGCGGGGCATTGAAGAAGGGGTAAGGGGAGTTTCCATAGAACGTTTCCTTAGGAGAATGAAGAGAAGCCAGAATTGACCGAATAATTTAGCTGCAAATTAACCAAATCTTGGGAAAAACTCAAGAATCAGCTCGAAATCATCGTA
>JBPOHH010000528.1:0-2849 GCA_052035765.1 Bacteroidota bacterium | reverse complement strand
GGACAAAAGTCGTGAAGGTGCGCTTGCATTCGTCGTTTCGGCTGCGGTGGTTGTAGCGGTAATTGGCGCGCTGACAGGCGCCGGCTGGACATTTTTCGTTGCCGGTGTGGTTGGCTCAATGGTCGGTGCGGTCGTCGAGGCCGCCTCTATTCGCCTGAGAATGGATGATAATTTCTCAATCCCGATGTTCACCGGCGGGCTGATGTGGGCTTTGGCTTTTCTCTTTGAATCTCTCTCTCAGCCCGGTTTCTTAGCTCTGATGAAGTAGAAAATTTCCTGCAAACTACGTTTGTTCGGTTCCTTTTTCCGCCGTATTGGCAATTGCATTCGCCCCAGTCAAGCAGGTAGGGCGAATGCAATTCCAATGCTGTCAACTTAAGGAATAATTAGGTAAGTAATTGAACCCTTCGACAAGCTCAGGGTGACCTAACTCATTAGTCAGACTGAGCTTGTCGAAGTCTCAAACTCAATGCCAAATCTCAAGTTGACCGCATTGTATGCTATTGGCTCCTACACCCACTTTCATCGCACCATCAAAGAAATCAATTACCATAATATTCTTTGCTTACTACATGATTATTATGTAAGTTGCAACGAAATATCCTGCGCGCATCAATTTTCATACAAACTCTTGAAATGACGGCGCTCATCCTTGCCAACATTCTTATCTCTTTTTACACATTTCTCATATTTTTCGGAGGTTGTATGAAATCCTTGCTTCTCGTTGTGTGCGTTTTTCTTGTAATGTCAAGCGCTGCATTTGCCGGTGATTGGTTTGATCTTGTGCCGTCGGTGAGTGATACGGTGCAGTTGTATTCGGACAGCAAAGACACGACGGTGTATATCAATTTCAATAAAAAAGATCAGTCATTTATTGCCACGCTCTACATGTCGTATGTGTTTGAATATTATAATGATAATGGTGGCTGGTCAGCTTGCAATGAACAGGGGGTATCAAATATCTGCCGCAAAGTTAAGTTTCCGCAGAGCTCAGTGAATGTACCATATAAACCCGTAGGAATAACCTTCTCACCCAAAAGCGATATTGATACGAATGTATTCTATCGCGTTCGAATTAAAGCTGAAAACGGTCCACAAAGTACAAATTCAGTTGTTTATTTCAGAGTGTCACCTGCAACTGCTACTTCTATATTTTATAAACTTAAGTTTGCTCACGGTGGAGCAAACATTGCCAGAATGATGATAACGTATGATACATCCATTCGTACTGGTTCATATTTTAATAATCCGTATGATCCCTCAGGGAAATGGGAGTGTATTCTTGGTAAAGGAACTTCGCTGAGAAAATTAATTTACTGTTCTAGCGGGCAACCTCTAACCTTTAGTATAGATAAACAAAATATCTTTTGGGTAGGTGATGGATATCCTACCCGGCTTATTAAATTTGGTAAAATATACACAACAGAATATAATGCTCAAAACTCTGAATATCGAGCGTCATTTACAAACTATAATACACATTATTTTGCTCATTTGTTGGATGGAACAACATTTATAGGTAACTATGATGGATTATTTAAAATCAGTACAGGAGGGGAACTTATAAATTTTCCGGAAAATGACACTCTCCTTTCTCACAGTTGGGTATATTCAATTACAGAATATAAAGATACTCTTTGGGTGTCAAGTTCAAGAATAAAGTATGATAAGTATATTAATCTATCAATTATAAAATATTACAACAATGAAGCGACGAAACTACCCACACAGTTAAAAGACATAAGCTTTAAATTTATCAATGAGATGATAAAATTAAAGAATGATAGAAAAGGCGGCCTTTGGGGGATGGTAAACTACAGGAAAAATTCAACGAGATACGCAAGTAACAATATAGTGAAATATGATGGGGTGAATTGGAACACTTTTCCTGTTTTAGATTCCTTGAATACTTCTTTCTTGGGTTTTCCAATCGAGTACGTTTTTGATAATCATGATAAAATGTGGATTCTAACAAATAAGAATGTGCTTTTCGAATTTGATGGAAAAGAAATCGGACGCGTGTTTAAAAGTTCGGAGTATCCTGAGTTAGACAAAGCTGAGGGTAATTTTATGTTGATAGATTCCCTGAATACTATATATTTTACGAGTAATTACGGAACCTTGTACCTCTTCAATCCGGACGGCATCCCACTCCCATCCATCGCCGTCACAGCAGTCGAGGAAGAACCCATCGCAGATGCAGTCACAGGTGTCTATCCACAACCGGCACGAGAGTATGTAACGTTTGACTTGCCGTCCGAGTCGGAATTCAATCCAACAACCATCGAACTCCTCAATAGCGCCGGTATGAACGCCATGCCGGCCGTTACGATCGGCGCGCAGGCGAGTGGACGATATACGCTTCCCACAAGCGAACTCCCGAGCGGACTCTATTTCGCCGTGCTGCACTCAGGTAAGATGCTGATGAAAAAGCCGGTTGTGGTGGTTCGGTGAGATGAATTGACGGTGAATAGAAAACAGAAAGGCGAATCTCATTCGAGATTCGCCTTTCTGTTTGGTTGTATTTATAGGATATGAAAGTCATAAGTGTAGGGGCGAATTGCATTCGCCCAAACCCAAGCACGACCAGGGCGAATTGCATTCGCCCTGACCCTAGCACGACCTGGGCGAATGCGATTCGCCCCTACGCGCAACGTATGATATATTTCACCGCGCTACCACCCGAATAATCCAATGCGCCACCGTTTTCTGCGCAAAATCTCTCGCCGGATATTCTATTCTTCCATGTACTTTCATATTCTTTTGCGAAGGCCATGGGTCGCGAACGATGATGGAGGTAAGCGTTGGAATTCCTTGCTGTATCACTACTTGTACCGCCGTGCATACGA
>JBPOHH010000255.1:0-4579 GCA_052035765.1 Bacteroidota bacterium | reverse complement strand
CGTTCTCCAAAACAGGTGCTGACGGAACGGAAGACTATGTCACTGTTACGTTGCTCGATTATAATGCAACAGCCGACCTTTATACGGGAATGACGGCATTATGGGGCGCAAACTTCTCGATGGAAGACCAAAACGGGTATTCAAAGTCGTTCGATGCCGGAGTGAAAGATGTAGCAGGGTGGGAACATTATGATAAGCAGGGCAAAAACAGCGAAGTGACGCTTGCTCTCGGTGGACGCTTTATTCTCACCGTCAAGGCAAACAGCCAAGCAAACAACGATATGGCGAAATCACTCGCTAAGGCGTTGAAATTATCAGATTTAGCTGCTAAATAAGGTGCATCTGACGGCGCTGCAATACTTGTAGCGCTATTTTTTATCTTACTTTCTATGAGGTACAGTATGATGGATGATACAGTGACTCCCGACCCGTCGGACGTTGAAAAGAACAAAGTGATGGCGATACTTGCCTATCTTGGCTGCTTATGTCTGGTGCCACTTTTGGCAGCGAAAGACTCTCCATTTGCTCGTTATCATGCGAATCAGGGCTTGACATTGCTGTTAGGTTGGGTTATTATTGGCACACTCGATTTTATGGTTAGTATGTGGATTGTTACAATGGGGCTGCTTGCCGTTCGCTTGGGAATGTTCGTGCTGTCTATTCTTGGAATTGTCAATGCGGCCGGCGGTAAGATGCAACCTCTTCCACTCATCGGCGGTATTACGCTTCTTAAATAAATCATTCTTGGCATAAGCCGAAAAAGGCGGTGGCAGCACCGCCTTTTTTTATGTATGTTTGTCAAAAATATGTTTCATTACTTCTGAAAACTACCAACATAGATTCAAAGTATGTCATTCTGAGTGAGTCTTCGAACGAAGAATCGAAACTTGATGATGTTGTAACAGCATGACTGTACAGCAAGTTTCGATTTTTCACCCTCCATAGGATTCAGAAGGACTGCATTGTTGTAAATACGGTAGTATTACATTCATACCTGAATAATTAGCCTCTATGAACATCTCTGAAACTCCATCTAACCCCTTCAATCACATCCTCTTCGGCTTCCTTGCCTGCCTGGGTGTATTCTTTTTTTATCAGCTTTTCGGCGTCGGTGCAGTTGCCTTCCTGCTCTTTATCAAGCACACAGAATGGATATGGCTCGTGCAGGGCGCGGGGCAAGTGATTTTTATGTTGCTGCCGGCATTGCTGATCATGCGCTATTCGCCGCTCGGCAAAGTCGGTCTCCTGAGAATAGGCGGCAAGGCGACGGGACTGCAGTGGATCGCAGGATTATGCGGGATACTCAGCGTGCAGATATTTGTCACGGGACTCTCGCCATTGCAGGAAGCTCTCATTCCCGAAAGCTTGATGGAAGTCTATAAAACCATACAATCTCAGATTGAAAGTATGTATGCTCTGATTATTGGCGGTACGGGTAACGCTAATTTAATCAAAGGATTAGTTGTAGCTGCAGTCATCCCTGCTTTCAGCGAGGAAATACTCTTTCGCGGCGTGATGCAGGCGTCACTTGAGCGTATGTACTCTCCGATGAAAGCCATTCTGTGGACGGGGGCAATCTTCGGTCTGATTCATTTTAATCCTACGGAAATTATCCCGCTTGTCGGTATCGGTGTTTACCTTGGAATACTAGCATATTACACGCAGTCGCTCCGCCTCCCGATAGCAGCACATTTTCTCAATAATGCCATTGCCGTCGCCGGTATGAATCTGCTCGGCAGCAATTCCTCGACCCTCAGCGGACAGGAAATAGGACTGCCCCTTGCAGGACTTCTCTGCACATCCGGGCTTGCGGGAATTGTGGTCGCGTCGATAGTGGTCGTGCGGCAGGGAAGAATGGTATCAGTGGTAGAAGAAGGAGAAGTTAGAGGTTAGTCGAATTCTTATACAGATATGAATTTAATAGTAACGTATTTATAACAACGCTGTCATTCTGAGCCCTTCGGAGGGTGAAGAATCGAAACGTGCAGCACGGTCAAGCTGTTACGCCATCATCACGTTTCGATTCTTCAGCCCCTACGACTCCTTACCAATGACAGTTTTATAACCCGTTCTTTTTATATGAGTTGCATTTGCTGTGATAGAAAGAGTTTCCCACAGAGTTTCACAGAGTTTTTCACAGAGTTCACAGCCGAATACTGCTGTGTGTGACTCTGTGAGCATACCCTGTGTAACCCTGTGGTAGGAATTCTTCCGGCTACGTACAGAGGGAATCCTCTTTTGCAAATACTTGCTGTGTCATTACTTGCTTTTTTTTAAGTTTTTAATTAGACCTTCAGAATGACATACTTTTAAATTCATATCGGTATTACATTGGGTTGGAAGGGTACTACAATCCCCCACAAAACGCCAAACAGGCGAATCACAACTGATTCGCCTGCTTGTATTTTTACGGGAAATGATCTTAATGATTCACTACCACAGACTTGACGACCGTACCGGTTGCCGAACGGAACTGTACAAAATACATTCCGCTCGCGAGAGAAGATACATCGACGGTGGTGTTCTCGCCAACGACATCTTGCGTAAACACTTCCATGCCGAAGCTATTGACCATACGCAGTGAACGTACATTATGCAAGCCGCGTACAGAGAATGAATTCGAGCTTGGATTAGGCGAGAGCGTGATACCGCTTTCGGGTTCCGATGGCTGCTCTTCCACCGCCGTCGGAGCAAGCGGGATATCGACTAAGCCATTGGGGTTGAAAACGTAGTAGTTGTCGCCAATTAACATCCAAAGGTTGTTGTTGTTGTCGCATGTAAGCAACGGAGATTCATTAGAAAACCTAGTCACATCATATATTGTAAACGGTATGTTTGCTATAGAGTAGGTCGTCCACGTTGTTCCATTGTACAGATGTAATCCTTCAGATGAGGTTACATAAATGTTTTTATTACTGCCGATGGAAAACGACTTAATTTCTTTGGTTGTTGGAGATGGAATAGGCTTCCAGAATGTACCATCATGGTATTGCAAGGCGTTAGCATTGTCCTTGCCGCCATTGAGACACCAAATCCAACCATCTCTATCGGAGAGTATTTGTATGGTTCTGCCAAAATGAATTGGTGAACCGATGATCTCTTGCGTTGTATCGGTTACACGGATGATTCCCTCTCCTGAAGCGAACCAAACTCTGTTTTGCTTGTCAATAGCAAAAGAATAACCAGACCCCCTAGAATCGCTTTGGAGCGAGGGCTGCATGGTATTCAATGAAGTCCATGCAGTTCCATCAAATCTAATGAGTGTCATCGCACTGGAGGATTTATAATTATTGTAAGCAATGAAAACAGGAAAGCCATTTCGATCTATTTGTACTGCTTGAATCAGATCGTCGGTAATTTCAGAGTTAGACTTGTTGTACATCGTGGTAAATGTACCATCATATTTTACGATACCATTCGAGGTGGCCCCCCAGAAAATACCGTTGTTATCAAAGGCAAATGGTGAGCTGTGATACTCATGATGGTCCGACGAATTGAGCGGCACATTACGGATTTCCCAACGTTTATTCTTGAACTGATGCAGATAAATCGAATTTGGATTACTACCATTATATAGGTACGCGAGACAGACCTCGCCGTTATTATTTTTCCCAAGACTTTTTTGGCTTGAAATATAATTACCTGCCGGCTTGATAACTGCCCATTGTACGTTTTTAAGGGATGTGAGCGTACAGACGGCAGAAGTCTTGATACCGCCATTCGAGGCTATAACTGTGATTGTTTTACTATCGGTATCGGAAGCCGACGGTTTTACTTTCAGGGTAACATTCGCGTATGGCGGGTTAGGCGTGGTGTTCGATATCACGGCTGATCCCTTAAATCCCTGAACAGCTACCGATAAAAACACCGAAGCATTATACCCATTCTCCGGTGTGATGATGATTGAATACGTCGCCGTCTCACCGACGGTGATTGTCTGTGCAGGAGGAGTGATTGCAACAGTAAATGATTGAGCTGAAAGTAGGATAGGAGCAAACAGCAGTGTAAGGACCAGTACCAAAGGTTTCATAATAACCTCCAAAAAAATAATGAATAATGCCGTGTGAGGGCGGAAACTTGTGCGATGGAAGAGAGACGTTAATCGATACTACGTTGCAAAAAATGATGGTTATCGATTAATTTATCCTCAAATTAGGGAAATGAACCACCATTGCCAAATAAAAAATAAATTCTTGTAGATAATTAGAAAATAAAAGGGTTGGACGGCAATGGGTGTCCGTAAATTACGGGTTGGAATACGTGTGAGGAGAGCCACCATTCTTCATCAATTCGGCACTATATTTCGCCAATCAGTCTAACGATTCAGGAATGCTAACACCAGCGGAAAACTGAGTGAAGTAATCCAAAAAAGATACAGCGCAAGCCCTGCATAGACAGCCGCAAGAATATCATCGGCAATGACCCAAAATGCGCCGCGGCGATTGTTAATGATGTTGATAGGGAAGGGCTTGAAAATGTCAAAACACCGAAACAGGATAAATCCAAGCGTCACCCAGAACCAATTATGCGGGATATAGGGCACGCACAGCACGAGCCACATCCCAATCACTTCGTCGAT
>JBPOHH010000504.1:0-1549 GCA_052035765.1 Bacteroidota bacterium | reverse complement strand
GATGCGTGGAAATCAGCAGTCAGAATATGCTCACCAATCCCAATGTGAATGCAATTGTCAGTAATTTTCGGGATGTGACTGATCGTAAAAATTCCCTCGAAGAACTCCAAAAAAGCAAAGAAAATCTCCGTGAAATTGTCGAGGCAATCACCGTTCCGATGATTATTTCCAGTTTGGAAGAAAAGAGAATACTCTATGGCAATCAATTAGTTGCCGATATGCTCGGACTGCCGCTGCACGAGCTACTCACGCTAGCACCGGTTAATTTTTACGTTCACCCCGAAGACCGGGAACATGCAATTCAAGAGCTTGCCGAAAGCGGCTATGTCAAGAGCAGAGAAGTGCTCTTGTGCAGAAAAAATAAAGAACAATTCTGGGGGCTGCTCACTGCCCGAAAAATAACCTATGCCGGCAGCAATGCTGTTGTGACGACGATCTATGATATTACCGATGTAAAAAATACCGAGTTGGCACTTCAGAAAAACTATACTCTGCTCAAAACCATCACCGAGGGGATACACGAGAGCATCTTTGCCAAGGACAAGAATGGCAATTATACGTTTATCAACTCAACAGCCGCAGCTTCTATTCATAAAACGCCCGAAGAAGTCTTCGGCAAGGATGATACCGCGCTTTTCTCTCCCGAGCACGCAGCATGGCTGCAGGAGTTCGACCGCAGGATTATCGCCACCGGCGAAGCACAGACTTTCGAAGGATTTATGAGCGAAGGTACTCCGCATTATTTTTCAGACTCCCGCTACCCGATGTACGACGAGCGCACCGGTGCAATCATCGGCGTCGTCGGCATCTCCCGCGATATTACCGAGCGAAAAAAAGCAGAAGAAAAGCTCCACCTCTATGAGCGCGCATTGCTGAGCGCCGCGGAGGGAATTATTGTGACGGACGCAGAACAGCCCGGAGATCCTATTGTTTTTACAAATGAGGGATTTAGTGATATTACCGGCTATAGCGCAAAGGAGGTGGTTGGTAGGAATTGTAGATTCTTACAAGGTGCAGATACAGACAAAGCGACCATTCAAAAAATCAATGATTGTATTGCCGGCAGAAGATACTTTGAGGATGAAATACTTAATTACAAAAAAGACGGCACTCCGTTTTGGAATTACCTGCGGATCGCTCCCGTACCGAATATTGATGGAAAAATCACGCATTTTATCGGCTTTCAAAATGACATTACCGAACGTAAAATTGCAGAGGACAAAATCCTCGAAAGCGAGGAAAAATACCGTTCAGTTGTTGAAAACGCTCCTGATATCATCATGACAATCGACCGTGATAACAACCTGACATTTATTAATCATACGGTGCCGGGCTTTACCAGGGAACAGGTGATTGGGCAAAACGCATTCAGCTTTGTACTGCCGGAATATGTAGAGCTGATGCAGGAAAAATTCAGAGATGTCTATAGACTCAAGACCACGCAGAGTTATGAAGTAGCAGCCCCGGGCATATCCGGCAAATCTGCATGGTATCTAAGTCATGCGAGCCCGATTTTTTCCGGAAATGATGTCGTAGGAATTACCCTCAC
>JBPOHH010000018.1:0-13460 GCA_052035765.1 Bacteroidota bacterium | reverse complement strand
TTCCGGCCGATGATCCGAATTACTATAAAATCCGTCCCGAAATCGGCGTGCCTAAGGACAAGGCAAAACGCTATGCAAACACTGACTTCTATCTCCATCCTGCCCTCGTCGATAACGTCTATGGCGGTGGATTCATGAATCTCCTTGATACCGGACGACTTGCGGTTGTACAGGGAGTCGGGTATGAGAACCCTAACCTCTCGCACTTCCGGTCGACAGATATATTTCTTTCCGGCCTCAACGGACCTGACCCAAATGCGAAGCTGACGGATGGATGGATTGGACGGTACTTTGCAAAACATCTGACGAACTTTCCGGTCGAAATTCCTGATCATCCGTTGTGCGTACAAATTGGCGGTACACTCTCACTCGCATTCCAAAGTGAAAAAGGAGATATGGGAATTGCGCTCACCGATCCGGATGCATTCTTCAAACTGGGAGCAGGTCTGGCACCTGATGAACAATTACTCTCCGGTGACTCTGCTTATGCCAGTGAATTCAATTACATACGTACAATTGCACTTCAATCTGACAAATATTCTCAGGTTATCAAACAATCCTTCGACGCCGGGAAAAATACAGTAAATTATACTACCCAAGGCTTGGTACAGCAGTTCAAACTTATAGCACGACTGATATCGGGCGGACTGAAATCTAAAGTATTCATGTGTTCAATGGGCGGATTTGATACGCATGTTCAGCAGCAGGATACAAATCTTGGCGGTAATCATCCGAACCTTCTCAATACCCTCGCCAATGCCATCTGTCAGTTCACCGGTGATGCCGTCAATCAGGGTTTTGCTAATCGTGTCGTCGGACTCACTGTCTCAGAATTCGGACGTCGCCCCTATGAAAACGGAAGTCGCGGCACCGACCACGGAGCAGCGTCGGTTCAATTTGTCTTCGGAACTCGTGTATTGGGAGGTATTTACGGTAAAAATCCGGACTTGTCCAATTTTGATAAAAATGGTGATGTGGTTTATCAGAACGATTACCGTAAAGTTTATGCAGATGTCCTGCAAACATGGTTCGGCGCTGAAAAAGCTGAAGCCC
Source organism: Bacteroidota bacterium (assembly GCA_052035765.1). Lineage (GTDB taxonomy): Bacteria > Bacteroidota > Ignavibacteria > Kapaibacteriales > UBA961 > JADJXV01. The sequence continues at coordinate 12,407 of JBPOHH010000018.1, read as the reverse complement.
GGGAAATATTACAAGATCCTTCGATCGTCGCTCTTCCGGTACTCCAATCTCCGGTCGGTGTAGTAGAGAATCTTGAAGCCTTCCCAACGCAACATCTGCTAATTACTCCGAATCCATCCAATGGTAAGGCGACAATTTCATTTGAATTACCAAAGAATTCTGATATAGAAATCTCTATCTCCGACTTGCTTGGCAATACGACGGAAGTACTCTTTGTTGGGAATTTGGATGCAGGGTTGCATCAGCTCCCGGTCGAACTCAGCACAGCAAGCGGTCGGTATTTCTGCAAAGTGAAATTCGGTGATAAGTATATGGTTGGTAATATTATTATTGAAAAATAAACAGTCACAAATTCAGTATTCATCATCAGTTATTGACAGTTCAGACTCAGATTGTTCTCCAGTCTTTAGGAATATTTCTATGAAATTTTGTACACTTCTTGTAGTACTCATACTCGCTACCTGCTCACTGAGCGCACAATTCCCCGCTGCCTGTGACAAGGATAAATCCTGCAACAACTCCCCTGCTCTGACACTGACTCAATTCAGTGACAAAGGAACGCATTACGCGGAGGTGAGCAGATATGGCATACGAGACAAGTCGCAAACTGCGCTAACGTTCGAGAGTTGGATCAATCTCACCCGAGTCGCCGGCAAGCAGCAGTATATCGCCGGTCTCTGGGGACCGTCCTTCGATGTCAATGATGTATGGGTGGTGTATGTTGATCCGAGTAATAATCTGGTGTTTGAACTCAATGGCGATGGAACGAAGCTGAAAAGCGTTGATAATACGATCGTTCGCTTCCCATTCGGTCAATATTTCAGCAAATGGACGCACATCGCTGCTGTCTTCGATGGCACGACTCAATCGGCATCCCTATTTGTCAATGGAGCATTGGTTGCATCTGCTAATAATCCTACGTATCCGACACGATATTTGCGTCCGACTGACGAACCCAAACAATCCAAAGTACCTTTACAGATAGGAAGTTGTAATGGTCTCTCCGACAACAAAAACCTCTATCAGAATTTCAAAGGTCAAATGGATGAGATCCGAATTTGGACACGGGCATTATCGACGCCGGAATTGATCTGTCAGAAAGATCGTGAACTCAACGGCAATGAATCCGGTCTGCTTGTTTATTACCGGTGCAACGAAGGCAATGGCGTCATAACTCTCTGTGATGCAACAGGCAAAGGATATTCAGGAGAAATGAAAAGCGGTGCAAGCTGTCAAAAATCCAATCGAACAGTTCCTCAGTCGCTCACCGCATCACTCACGACCATTACCCAAACTATCAAGTGCAGTACCTCGGTTAGCTTTGATGTGACGATTCAGGATACTTCTCTCTGTGGAAGTGATGTGACATTCAGACTCGTAAATGGTAATGCTTCTGCTTTCAGCTTGTCCCGTACGACAGCATCTCTTACCACACGAGCACCGGTGACATTTCAGGTGCGGCTCAATTCCTCGCTTACAGGGCTGATTTCAACGGACCTTAAAATAACCCCCTCAAATCCCTGTGGCACGGAAATTACTATCCCTATTAGACTTACTAGAATCACTGAATTGAATTATAAATCAACGAATGTGGTGTTCGATACTCTGTATGCCGGATGTCAGGAACAATTATTTCGTGATACCGTGATAAAAATCTGTAATCAAAGTGATTCGATAGGCTCTGCCCGTACAATGACAATCAATGGATATTCTGTGTATTTCCCACAGATATTTCAAGTTGTGAGTCCTACTTTTCCTGTTAGTTTACCTGCAGGTGGTTGCATGGACGTTAGGATTCGCTTCTTTTCCAGAGATACGACCCGAACATATTTCGATACGCTCAAGATTCTTTCGGATGAACGTTGTCCGGGAGTCGTGGTCGTCAACCTCAAGGGGGTAGTACAGGATGTAATTGATTTACCGGCTGACCTGTCACGTCCCCGCCTGAAGTCATTAAAATTCCCAACTATCTGTGTCGGACAATTGAGTGATCCTGTGGCATGGACCTGGCAAAACAGATCAAGTAGAGTGGTAACAGTCGATACTATTATTATTCCACAAGGTTTTACGAATACGAGGCTACGCTTCCCTTTTGTGATGCCATCCAAGACCGGTCTGCAGACGAATTACTTTCGATTTTTCCCAAATCGTTCAGGCGCGTTCAATGATACAGTAATTATCAAAGCGCGGATACAGGGGTCAAGTTGTACCATTATCAAAAAAATTGCCCTTTCCGGCACCGGCTACGAAGCTAAAGTCGAATGGCTCACCCCACTGGCTGACTTCGGAAACGTGATCGTCGGACAGGAAAAAACGATTACTGTTACTGCGCGCAATAATGCTCCCGATGATATTCGGGTGTCGTTTTATCCTGAATCCGGACAAGTGTTTTTCCTGACCGGAGCTAAAGCGATAACGATAGCTAAAAATGGTGGAACGGCCACGATACCAATTACGTTCCGACCACTCAAGGACTCGATGTATATCGATAAATTATGTTTGTTCGAACAAAAATGCTTCAATACGGTCTGTCTCCCTGTGCAAGGGCGAGGAGTTCTTGAGACTTTTAAGTTCGAACCAATCGTCATGGAAACCCAGAATGTAGTGGGATGTCAGTCATTGCTCGACACACTCGACATACAGAATATCATCAATACAGATCAGACTATTGAGCAGATACAACTTAGTGACCCATCGGGAAGGTACACCATTATTGAACCTAGTCCCATCCCGGCCAGTATCTCCATTCAGGCAGGAAAAGCAGCCACATTTATCTTCCGCTATACACCGAATGATGTAACACAAGACCGCGCAGACAGGGCGTATTTGAAATATCTTTCGAATGGTGTCCAGTGGGCAGCTCCACTTTTTGGTACTTCAGCTACTCCTAAGCTGGCGCTGACGACATTAACCATCTTCGGTACACTTGAAGTAGGAGATAAAAAAAGAGACTCAATCACGATTGAGAATATTTCCGTACTGCCGGTGAGGGTCGATAGTATTACCATTCCGCCGGGATTTACGATTATTTCTCAGTCGCGTCCGAACAGTACGGTTCTAAATCCTAGAGATTCGATTCAGGTTGTCATAGAATTTGCTCCTACTGTAGCTCAGGTCTATGATGGACAGGTGAAGGTATTTTCGGATTCTCCGTGTAGTTCGATCAGTGCCACCGGTAGCTTCAAAGCACGGGCAATTATCCTCAAGCTCGAAGCTCCTCTTTCCCTCATTAATTGGGGGTTTGTCAAGCCATGCGACTGCATTACCCGTGAGCTGCCACTTATCAATCAATCTCTTGTGCATCCTATGAACGTCGACTCTTTATGGGTTGACAGTCTCAATGTCCCCGGTGGTACGCCTCAGTTTTGGACATGGACATCTGCGTTTTCACCGAAAGGCACTTTTCCGTTTGCAATACCGCCCGATACGAGAGATACCGTGCGGCTTGTTTTCTGCCCAAGAACTCCTGCCGAAGATAAATTTGTTAATTGCGCAGCCCGCATGCACTTAAATGCTAGTGGTGCCGGGTGGAATGCTTCCTACGAAGTCTATCTCCTCGGAAAACGTTCTATGCTCTACAAGCCGACACCTGCTACGAATCTCTTTGTACCGGCTCGGGTGGATACAATTAGTATTCCCAAAATCATCGATGTACGGATACCTTCCGTTGTCACGAATCCGGATCAGGAGCAGGTGATAATTGATTCGATTACTTTTATGCCGGAAGAACGGGTGTTTTCGTATTCAGATGTACTGGGTCGATCATTTCCAATTACACTCGACGCCGGTGACTCGCTCCGTGTACGTGTCGATTTCAAGCCACGTGCACATCGGACATACACTGCAAAAATGAGACTCCATATCAGTAAGCCCTGTAAAGATATCGATACGACGGTAACGGTCACGGGTAATGGATTCGCTCCCGCTTTTGGACTTGACTTTAATTTTGATAATCAACGGATTGAGATAGATACGTTCAAAATAACAACATGCGACACTCTTCGTGTACCGGTTTATTCATCAAGAGAAATACCAGCCGAACTCGTTGATATCTATTGCCGTCTCGGATATGACACTACAGAATTCATGTATGTCGGGGCAGACTCGCCCTACATGAACACGTCCTGTTTTGTAGAATATTCTCCTAATATTATCGCGAAGCCTTCCCCTACGGTAGGTACTGAATTTACTCTCAAGAATTTCTGTAATGTTGATTCCGTACGACCATTCTTGACAGCGAAGTTTATTTCCAAGACCGGGCAGCGGGCCAATAAACCTATTACGGTCGACAGTATTTCGTTTGATACTGAGCAAACTATTCTTTTTCAAATACTTGCAGGTGCAGATGCCGGGCGGGTGATTGTCCAAAAAACAGAAATATCGGTCATCAATACAGTTAACTTTGACAGTGTACGCGTACTCGACTGCGCTGACAGAACCGTGACCGTCAAAAACACCGGCGATGTGCCCGTCGTCGTCGACACTCTCCCTCTTCTTGGGAAAGATGTGTCGATTGTCGGAAGTGTACCTCCTGCGACATCTGTCATAAATGTTGGTGATTCAATAGTGTATACCATTCGCTACTGCCCAACCCGCGAGCAGGCAGCTCCTTCGCTCCTCAAAGCACGTTCGATCGTGCCATGTACGGTTTTTGATTCTACGGCGATGACAGGCGTTGGCTTTGCGCCTGATATCCCTATCGGATTGGCATTTTCAAAGAATTTTGTGCTTACCGATTCGCTTACCGGTACATTAGGTGACACAGTCATCATTCCTGTCTATCTCGAGAAAGACTTTTCAGCAACCTACAAGGGTATTACCTACTGGCTGAAAGCTATGAATTTTGATGTGAATGTCACATACAACCCACGTATGCTGAAGTATTTATCGGCGAGCTCCCCTATTACTTCTTCTCTTGGTGTGACTCCTACTCTCGGTTCAATCGACCTCAACTATACCTCTCTTGACGATGTAAAGGCAGGCGTGATAGCGAATCTTAAGTTTTTGGTAACTGTACCGGATACACTCATTGCTCCTATGCGGGTAATGGCTTCGAACTTCAACACCGATTCTCTCCAATTCATTGATTTGATTCCGGTTCAGGGACAATCTCCGTTTGTGACAAACGGTAAATGTGCCATTACGACGTTGAAGTTTACGAGTGTCAATTCAACGCTTTCTCAGAACAAACCGAATCCATTCTCTACTTCATCCATCATCGAATTTTCAACCCAGGAATCTACTCCTGTGACATTGAAAATATATTCAATGACCGGTCAGCTTGTCCGCACAATACTCGATGGTACTCAGGAATTACCGAGCGGTGGATATAGCGTGGATATTTCAGCCGAAGACTTGAATTCAGGTCTGTATTATTATGTGTTACAAGCAGGAATTTATTCAGACAGCAGAGTAATGACTATTGTAAAATAAAGTCACGAATGTGTTGTAGATCATCTTCATTTGAAATGACATACCGCTTTTCGTAAACACTTGATTACGGACTATGAAAGCACTACGATAGTTGACAAAAGCGTGACTTCCTGCTGAAAACACATATCGGAATCACGCTGTAGACTACAAAAAAAAAGGGAATGCTCAAGCATTCCCTTTTTTTATTGATTCGGATACAAGCGTGTCTTACTTTTTTCCTTTTTTTGCTTTGATGACCGGCTCAATTTCTTCACCGTCTTGAAGCGCAAGTTGCACCGACTCGGCTTCACTTACTTTGATCATTGCTTTCTTAAATTCCAGATATTCGCTTGAGGGTACTTCGAGCAACTTGTAGGTACATTCCTTAGAAATAATACATTTACCGGGAATTTTTGTAAAGGTCAGTGAGTAATCGAAATACTTTGTCGAAATTACTACCGGTTGCGGCAATTCTGCGATTTTTTTGCCTTTCGGGATATTAACTTCTATTTTTTCAGACTCGTAATCCAAGTCGAGCGGGCTGTTCCAAAGGCATAAAGGCATCACGCGCTGCTTAGCTTGTAGCATCTCTAATCCGTTCTTTGTATAACTAAATGGCAGCTTCATTACCGATAAATTTGCTACTTTGGTAAATGGTGAGTTTACATCATAGACAAATGAATGCTGCACCGAATCATTGGTTGCGCTGCTGAGATGAGCCGTATTAAAGTCATAACTCACCAATTGTTGATCCATAAAAGCATCCGGCAAACTGCGAGTGATATTCTCTTCTTTGTCTTTTTGTTCTGAATTTCTGAACGTTGACTTCATGTACGACGCGAAATCACCGGTAAACAGAACATTTTTGCTGACCGTAAGCTTCTCCTCGCCGAAATTCATGACTGTACTCGTTGCTACTCCATTTTTTACTCTCGTTGTCGGATTGATGCGTTCGATTTTGTTCGAGGAATTTTCACCAATCTCAAGATAACACGCATCAAGTGTTGTACGCCCAATTGTATGAAATCCATTAACATCGGAAGTCAATTCCAAAAAGTAGTCTTTCTTGTCAATATTCATTTTAATCATACAGTGATTGAATTCAATCGACGGTAAGTCGTACTGTTTTGTACCATTATCTTTGGTATTGACTAGGATCAGATTGGATTGAATTCCGACTTTTGCGGCGAGAGTTTTGAAGGTAAGTGCCACATCTTTACAATCACCGAGTTTTGAAGACAGGGTTTTGGATACTTCCTGAGGTACGAGCCCGCTATTTCTGAACCATATAGAGCTATAGCGTATATTTTGCACGATATATTCATAAATTTTCTGGGCATTGTCTAGCGAGTTCTTGGATGGTCCATTCGGAAAGATTTTAGTAATCGTTTTATCAATAATCCGCATATTTTCAGTCGATGTGTTCGAGAGAATCTGATACCAGTTGTTGATGTATTTCCAATCCGGAATTGAACTTAAAGTGATGAATTTAGCTACGTCCCAGTAATCGGGCATTGAGAGTTCATCTTCGATACGCACTACATCTTCCTGTTCCCAGACATACGAGTCGAAATCATCGATTTTCGAGATGACGGGCTTGGTATCGAATCCAACAGCCTGATAGTTAAATTTAAACTTGGGATCGACGAGAAGCGATACCTTGCGTTTATTATTATACGTAAAATAGTTAAAGCGGAATTGATGGATATTGTGATTGTTGAGACCGACTATCGGATAATCTTTGTATTTGTAGATGAGCAGTATACCGTCGCCTTTTTCAAGATTGGTAAAGACTACTTTATTATCATTGATTTCACCCTTGAGTCTATTGCCGTTGAGCTTGAGCACTTCCGCTTTTTCGATGATAAATTCCTGATTATCATAGACAGGCAGATCTTTTTCTTTGAGTCGGTCTATCCCCTTTTCATTGAGAATCTTATACATGGTAATTCTCCGGAGTTCTTTCGCGCCGCGGTCATAGATGACCATCTGATCCTCATCGAGGATAATTTCATAGTCGGCGTCGCCGGTACGTTTTGGATTCTGCTTTGCATTGACATCGGTAAAGAGCTTGTCGTAATCGTAATTTTGGAACAGGTCATAGATATTCGGCTTTTTGGCAATTGTCCTCTTCAGGGCTATGGCATCGTAATTATACGGATAATTTTCTAACGCCTGATGGAGGTCTTTTTGGGCTTCTTCTTCGGAAGTACTGAGCTTCGACTGCGCGCGGCGATAATAGAGGTTCGACGTATTGGGAGCATACTCAAGCAACTTGTTTATCAACTTAATACGTTCATCTTTGAAATAATCGATATCGTATATATTGAGCGCATAATACAAGGGAGAATCTTCATAATCATGCGTCTCGATGAGTGTTTGCAATTCGCTGAGGGCTTTGTTGAGCTGAGAATTGGACAACAGGTAAAAATACGACCGGAACAGATTCAGATTATAGTGATTTTCGAGATACGTAGCCAGCACGCGGATGGCTTCCCGGGGATTTTTTTTATCGCCGTTTTCCATTTTGACCTTGAGCTCGACAAAAATTGAGTTATAGGGAAATGCTTCGTACGCCACATCGATGAGTGCCAATGCTTCTTCCCCTTTTTTCTCTTTTACGAGTAAAGATATCTTGTACGCATAGTAGCTTTCAATGCCTATAACGGACTTGTGTTCTTCAATCAGCGAACGTACTTCCGGGTAATTTTCATTCTGGAATGCTTCCAGAATTTTTGTAGCCACAGCAGTCGGTGAATTCGGATCTAATTTTTTGTAGCGTTCGCTCAATTCGCTCCACATTGTACGATTACCAATCCGGGAATAGAAACTGAGCAACGGATTGTAAAATTCACTGCAATTAGGATATTTTTCAAGAAGTTCGCTACCGGCCTCTTCCAGGTAGTCGAGATCTTCGTTGTACGAGGACACTTGGCTTGCTTTATAGGTATAGAAATACTGAAGATCACCTTTTTTGCCGGCCTGATCCATGAAATACTTTTGATACGGCGCGATTTCACGTACGGTGGGAAGAGTCTTGTTCGTGGCTTTTTGGTATTGAGATGGACCATGAGCATAGGTCAGATTAGGCACAAGCTGTACTTTTTCATCGGTGATTCTCATATTAAAATTCACTCGTCCGTTCGCGTCGGAATTTCCTAACTGAATGACAATTCTATTGGTGCCTTTATTCAGGTGAATTTTGGCTGACATTGCATCGATACCATTATTGATTTCCTGATTCTCGCGAAGAACAACTGCATCATTGACAAATACTTTCAACGAACCGGAGATACCGATACGAATATAGACATCTTGGTCGACCGGCGAAGTACAATATGTCTGCGCAAAGACTATTCCTCTCGCTGAATAGCAATAATTTTCAAGGTGTATCCAGCGACCCGGAATGTGATATTTGAGAGGATACCAGCTGATCTCCGCATTATACTTGCCTCTAAAGACAGTCTGACCGGGGTTTTCGACGACATCGGTGTATTTATCAAATCCATTACCCATTAAATTTTCGAAGGGTCCCAGAAGACTCCAGGTCGATACAGAACCTATCGACGCATAAATTTCTTCTGCTTTACTGCGCCGATGATGCGACAGATAGTAATTTCCAAGCTCATCGCGGAGCGAGGCAGACATGGTAGGATCGATTTTCGGATGGTTGATGAGGTCTAAGAGTGTACGTTCGAGTAATTCTTCATCCGCCGGCGAAACGGAGCGAATGCTAAAGAGTTCAAAATTTGACTGCAAAAATGGATTCGGATTGGCGACCGCTTCGATGAATGTGTAGACATGCTTGATTGCAGTTTTGTAATCGTTGTTTTTTTTGACAATCTGCAGCTGCAAATCGAGTAAAGCTTCATCCTTGGGATTGGTGATTAGCTCGTCCTGAATGGCAACAAGAGCTTCATTAAATTTGTTGGTTGTGAATAACTCCCAAATTTTATTGTACTTGGGAACGGATGATGCATGCAGCTCTGCAACAACTATTAAGGCAAGCAAAAGTGTAGAAAGTGTTTTCATGTGAATCTTTGGAAATGAATAAAAACTGTTACTGCAATATAAATAATTTCATTCAATAGGCTTGAAGATTTCCAGTAAAACTGCGTATGCTGTGACAAAGATTCTGCTTCAGGTATGATACAAAGCAGAGTCTGTTCTCAACGAACCAAACACCGTCTATTTGTAAAAAAACACTCGCAAATGGCAAAGATTAATTTATATTTGCGGGGAGGTTCGGATGTAAATTGCCCGGAAGTCACGAACCTTCGTTTTTCAAGTCGTTACCGAACATTTATCAGGAGATGAAATGAAAAGATTGATTACCATTTTCCTTTACTGCATGTGTATGATGCTTTGGGGATGTCCGGTGGATTCTCTCCCGGCTTCCTACAGTGTCTACGAGCCAATACTCGCCGACAGAAATTCTCTCAATTCGCTATCATTTGCATCGCCTCGCCCGATACTCCAAGCCGGGAAGGTGTATTCATACAAGCAGTATATTTTTATTAATGAACCGGACAAGGGCTATCATGTGATTGATAATTCTGATAAAACCAAGCCTACTCCGATTGGCTTTATCTCGATTCTCGCATCACATGATATTGCAATCCAAAATGATATTCTCTACTCCGACAACGCAACCGACTTAATCTCCGTGGATATCTCCAATCTCCGTCAGCCGAAATTGGTAAAGCGTTCGATAAATGTATTTCCCAATCAGGCTCCTCCTGATAATTTACCCCTACGCGAAGAATACACCCCTAAAAACCGTCCGGCAAACACCGTGGTCATCGAATGGAGAAAACGCTCATGAAAACTCTACAATGTCGTTCGTTTTGGATAAGTATTCTGCTCGTGCTTTTGGGTGCATGTGATGCCGGTGTTGTCACTCCTACCGGCACCACAACCGGTACGGCAGGTTCATTGTCACGGTTTGTCATATCGGATCAATATCTTTACACGGTCGACAATACGACCCTTCGCATCTTCAGTATTTTGGCAGACAGCGCTGTTCTCAAGAATAGCATGACTGTCGGTTCGGGTATTGAGACGATATTCATCCGTGGGAATACTCTCTTTCTCGGCTCTACTTCGGGGGTGTCGATTTATGATATCATAGATCGCGTGCAGCCGGTTTTTCTCTCCAAGTACGAACATATCATCAGTTGCGATCCCGTTGTTGCCGATGAAATTTATGCTTATTCCACGCTCCGCACTTCAAGCGGCATCTGTAATCGGGGAACAAATGTACTGGACATCATCAGTATTTCCAATCTCAGAAGCCCGACACGGGTGTTCTCTATTCCAATGACCAGTCCCAAAGGTCTTGGGATTGTCAACGATAGCTTACTCGTCGTCTGCGATAATGGTCTCAAGCTCATCAACATCACAGACCGTTCAAAGCCCGTGCTGCGCCATACCTATCCGTCCGGCTCAATGGTCGATATTATTCCCTCTCCCAACGGATGTGCAGCTATCTCGTACGACGCATTGTTCAACTTTACAATACTTAACGATTCACTCCACCTTCTTGGATCCTTGCAATACCGATGAATAGTTCACCTGTTATACGAAGATTACTCCTTGTCCTGACCATTGTGTTTATGTCGGTCGGTACCTGCTATTCTGCCGATGGCGGCAGTGCTGCCGACAGCATGAAAACATCCTATCTGTTCAGCTTACATCCGTTGCAGTTAATCGCTAATAGCTGGAGAGTAGAGCTCGAACGCAAACCCGAGCAAAGTCCTCTCTCTCTCTCCATTTCTCCAGAATTCTACTTCGGTGTTTTTGAGAATGCCAGCAATAATATCATGCTCTTTGCGAATCACGACAGCATCGAAATTCTCGGGTACGGGCTCACTCTTTCCGGAAGATATTATGTGTCCGACGGACTAAACAGAGCACCGGCAGGTAGCCAGCAAACCCTTACCGATCAAAGGCCATATTCAAATTTTTATATTTTTTCGGCTGTTGAATACCGGCATGTAGATCTGACATTTTTCACCAGAGGGTGGATAAAATACCGGGAAAATGGGATTGATATTTACAAGATGGGAGATGTTGAGCAAGCGACTACTATTCAACGGGTTGGAGCTAATTTGGGTCTCGGGAATACTATTTTTTTCGGTGATCGTTTTTTTATGGATTTTTTCCTGTATATGCGGATTACGAAAGCATTCCAATCATCTGCACTTGCGGATTCTAAAGTGTATAAAGACAGTTATTTCACACTCTCCGGAAATTCTTTCGCACTCGGATTTCGATTCGGCTTACTCTTTTGACCTACCCTTTCTAACGCACAATCCCATCTTCACCGGAGCTTTTCCGGATGAAGATGGGATTGTGAAGTGTTGGTTCTCGGCGTACTACTTCAAGATTGAATCAATATACGCCATACACAAATCAATCGTCGCCTCAATTCCCTGCACATGCGTACGCTCGACGCCATGAGATGCCGCCACTCCCGGTCCAATGAGCGCTACCCGGAAATCATTGCCGGCCGAACGTGCTGCAGAGCCGTCCGAACTATAAAACGGATACACGTCAAGAGCATAGGGAATGTTCTTTGCCTCGGCAAGCTCCACCAACTCTTTCCGGAAATGATAATCATAGGGTCCACTCGAATCCTTGACACAAATCGAACACATCGTCTCGCGCCCGTCACACGAATCACCTAATACCCCCATATCAATGACCAGTAAATCTTTAATTGTCGAAGCATAACCGCATGTACCGCCATGACCTACTTCTTCGTAGTTCGAGAAAAATATCTCGACCGGGGCTTCTCTTCCCTCTTCTTTTAAGCGTCGCGCTAATTCAAACAAAACATAGCATCCGGCTTTATTATCCATAAAATGCGACTTGATATACCCGCTTGGGAGCTCGGTGTATCGGGTATCAAAACATATAATATCTCCGGTTCTGATACCAAGCTTTTGTGTATCTTCTTTAGAATTAACAAGTTCATCAATACGTACATGCAT